>CAZLIO010000143.1:0-7830 GCA_964559025.1 uncultured Pirellulales bacterium
TGTTTGAAAAGAAAAAAACAAAAAAAAACGTTTTTTTCTTTCCAAAGTATGCCTAACCTGTAATTTTACAGAAGCCTTTTGAGATTCTTTATAAGGAGGACCATTATCATGAGAGCTTTTTCTAAACTTCAGCCGTTTTGTTTTTTTTTGATGTTGTCATTTTTCTATGCTTTTACCGCCAGTGCTGCGGTGCAGCCCCATGGCGGTATGATGCGTTACCCGGATGTCAGCTCGACCCATATCGTGTTTGTCTATGCAGACGATATCTGGGTAGTCCCGCGATTGGGCGGAATAGCGTCCCCATTGGCAAGTCCTCCGGGCGGAGAAGCGTTTCCGCGATTCAGTCCGGATGGACGCACTATCGCATTCAACGGGAACTATGACGGGAACAATGATATCTACACGGTAGCCGCCGAAGGAGGAATCCCACAACGGCTGACTTATCATTCCAGTGGTGAGCGTCTGTGCGACTGGTCTTTCGACAACCGGCTCCTATTCGCGATGAGTGGGCTGGGTGGACTGGGACGGCAGACTCAATTGTTTACGGTACAGAAAGCCGGCGGTCTGCCGAATCGGCTGCCGGTGCCTTACGGTGGGTACGGGGTCATTTCTGGTGATGGCCAATGGCTCGCCTATACGCCGCGCAATCGCGACTTCAGGTCATGGAAGCGTTACCGCGGCGGTTGGGCCTCGGACATCTGGCTTTTCCACCTGGACAACCATACTTCGGAAAAGATCACCGATTGGGAAGGCACGGATACCATTCCCATGTGGCAAGGCAGGAAGATATATTACCTTTCGGATGCCGGAGTGCATCATCGTCTTAACATCTGGTGTTATGACCTGGAAACGAAAGAAAGAAAACAGATTACCCACTTCAAGGATTACGACGTAAAATGGCCTTCAAATGGTCCCGGTCCAAATGGCGAAGGCGAGATAATCTTTGAATATAATGCCAAACTCTATTTGCTGAATTTGGCCAGCGAGCAAGCAACACCCGTTAATATCTCGGTTCCCGGCGCCCGTCCGAAGCTCCGTCCGATACGCAAGGACGTCAGCGGGCAACTTTCAGACTGGCACATCTCTCCTAAAGCCAAACGTGTTCTGGTCGAGAGTCGCGGTGATGTCTGGTCACTGCCTGCCAAGAACGGCACCCCTCGCAACCTCACCCGTACGAGCGGTATCGCCGAACGCGGGCCTTCCTGGAGTCCGGATGGAAAATGGCTCACCTACTTTTCAGATGAATCCGGTGAGAACGAGCTTGTTATCCGCTCAGCCGAGGGGGGAGGCAAGCCTGAAACCATTACGTTCATGGGAGCCGGCTACCGCTATCAACCCATCTGGTCACCTGATTCCAAGTGGATGGTATTTACAGACCATGAAAGCAGGTTTTACGTCTTCAATCTCGAGCAGCGCAAAGTCCATTATTTCGACCGTGAAAACATCAGTGGATGGCGATGGGGAGTTCCCAGGCGGTTTCGTTGGTCAGCGGACTCACAATGGCTGGCCTACACCAAGCCCAACATGGATAACATGAACGTGGTCATGCTTTACAACGTTCCCAAAGACGAGCTCCACCAAATAACTAAAGGTATGTTCGTCGATTATCTGCCTACGTTTGATCGCAAAGGTGACTTTTTATATTTCTTCAGTGAGCGAGAAATTTCACGAGCCAAATATGCTGATGCCGGTCTGACTTTTATCTACGAGGACACATCCGTATTGCATGCGATTCCCCTGCGAAAGGAAATCTCGACTCCCTTCAAAGCCAAGAGTGACGAAGAAGAGCCGGATAAAGAGAAAAAGAAGGACGACGAAGACAAAAAAGATAAAGATAAAGACAAGGATAAGAAAGACAAAGAGAAAGATGATGAAGGTGACGAGAAGCCTGCGGGAGAAGAGCATAAAGATTCAGACAGCAAGGAATCCAAGAAAGAAAAGGAAACCGGGGAATCTGCCGGGTCCGCAGATGAGGACGACAAGAAGGCAGATGACAAAAAGGATAAAGATAAGGAAAAAATCAAACCGGTCGAAATTGAACTTGAGAATATGGAAATGCGTTCCTACCGCGTGCCCATTAAGCGCGGACGGTTTTACTACCTTGGAGTCAATGATAAGAACCATTTAATTTATCTACGTGGTGGTGAGGAGACCGTACTCCAGTACTTCGACCCCAATGATGAAAAACGCGAGGAGAAAACAATTCTCAAAAAGGTAAACTTTGTGCAAATGACGCCGGACGGCAAAAAACTTCTCGTTCGTAGTGAGGGCAAAACCGGTATCATCGATGCCAAGCCCGACCAAAAGCTCGAGAACCTGGTTGTAACCAAGCCGATGAACGTGGTGATTGAGCCTCGGCAGGAGTGGCGGCAGGTCTTTGCTGATGCATGGCGATTCATGCGTGATTACTTCTACGACCCCCATATGCACAAGGTCGATTGGCCCGCGGTGCGCAAACAATACGAGGCCATGTTAGATGACTGTGTGTCACGTCGCGATGTCGGGTATGTCATTGCGGAGATGATTAGTGAAGTCAACGCCGGTCATACCTATTACGGCGGAGGCGATGTGGACTCCGGACCACGAGAATCAATCGGCTATCTCGGTGTGGACTTCGAACTCGACCAGGGATTTTACCGCATTGCCAAGGTTTATGAGGGTGGCATTTGGGACACCGATGCACGCTCTGCGCTACATGAGCTGGATGAGAAAGAACGCGAGCAGTTTAAGTATCTGTTCAAAGTCAATGGGATTCCGGTCGATACCTCCAAGGCACCCTGGGCGGCTTTCGAAGGCCTGGCCGGTCAAACCGTGACGCTGACCGTCTGTGCCAAGCCCAATCCTGAGGAGGCAACGAATGTAGTGGTGAAGCTGCTGGGTTCCGAATACGATTTGCGTTATCGGGATTGGGTTGAGAGTAATCGTCGGCATGTCGAAAAAGAATCCGGCGGCCAGGTTGGGTATATATACGTACCTGACACTGGGAACAGCGGACAACGCGAGCTCTTCCGCCAGTTCTACGGCCAGATGAACAAGGGTGCGCTAATCATTGATGAGCGCTGGAACGGGGGCGGTGATATTGCCGACCGGTTCATTGAATTATTGAATCGTCCCATCTACCTGCATTTGTTCGAGCGTTATGAAAACGACTGGCGGGTTCCGACCCTGAGCCATCAGGGCCCCAAGTGCATGATGATCAACGGCGAGTCAGGCTCCGGCGGGGATATATTTCCCTATCTCTTCCGCAAAGCCGGACTGGGAAAACTCATCGGCATGCGTACCTGGGGCGGCGTTATCGGTATTTCCAGGAATCCATCCCTGATTGATGGCGCTCGAATAACCGTGCCGTTCATTACCTTCTATGAAACCGATGGCACGCTCACCATGGAAGGGCATGGTGTGGATCCGGATATGGAGGTTATCGATGACCCCGCGTTAATGGTTGAGGGGGGCGATCCGCAGCTCGATGCCGCTATACAGCACATGCTGGACGAAATTAAAAGAAATCCGTATGTTCCGGCCAAACGACCGCCCTACCCGGACCGCAGCGGCATGGGCATCCTTGAGGAGCAAAAATAGCAAAATCCCACTCAGTCAACAAGAGGATAGTAGCCTGTCAAGCATTAGGGAATGGAACAGATACGCATGATAAAACAAGGGCGGCATCGGTGGAGTTTGTTTGCGCTGACCTGTGTAGTCGTCTTATGGGCCACGCGGCCGGGCATGGGACTTGTGGTGAGCGAGGTGATGTACCACCCGGCCGAGGGGGAAGGAACCTACGAATTCATTGAGCTGTATAATAACCGGGCCGTCTTCGAAGACCTTACCGGATATGCATTCACAAACGGCATCAATTATGTATTCGAGCCGGGAACGATTATTGGGCCAAAGGAGTACTTAGTGGTAGCGTGTGAGCCTGCTGCCTTAGAGGCGGCGTACGGAATCGGTGGTGTTCATGGCCCTTTTGACGGTCGGCTCAACAACGATGGCGAGCGGGTCGAGCTGTCCAATAGCAACGGGGAGATTATTATCTCGTTTCGATACAATGACGCAAGGCCCTGGCCGGCCTCGGCTGACGGGGCAGGGCACTCGCTGATTCTCGCAAAGCTTGGGGGGGACCCGGAGGAGGCGTCAACATGGTCGCCCAGCACGTTTATCGGCGGCACACCAGGCGGGCCGGATGGAATCCAGGTTGGGCCCGAAGAGACGACGCTGATGACGCTCGTGGATGTGGGCCACCCCGGGCGGTATTTCAAGGGGACCGAGGAACCATCGCCAATCCGTGGCAAGACAAACACGACGTTCTGGACGCAAATTCAGTTTAACGACGATCCCGGCTCGACCGCCTGGCTCGAAGGGCCAAGCGGGTACGGATACAGCAACAACTCCAGCGAGCTACAGTTCATCCGGACCCAGATGAACGACATGAACGGAAATTACTTATCCGTGTACGCCCGGCTCCGGTTCACGCTTACGGCAGAGCAAATCACCTCAATCTCCCAGTTGCTGGCCGAGGTCCACTATGACGACGGCTTCGTGCTGTATCTTAATGGTACGCGAGTGGCGGACTCCGGGCAAATCCTGGGTGACCCGCCCCCCTTCGATCAAAGCGGCGGCCCGGCTACGGAGCCACCGGTCGCCAACGTGGACCTGACCAACAGAATAAACCTTCTGGTTCCCGGCACAAACGTCCTGGCCATCCAGGCCCATAATGCGAGCATCTCCGGCAGCTCGGACTGTATCGGATGCCCGGTCCTCCGGGCGATTGTGGAGGAGTCCCCCGGTGGTGACGACCCCCGCGCCCGTGTGGTGATCAACGAGCTGCTGGCCAATAGCGATGTGCCTCCGGGTACCGACTGGCTCGAGCTGTACAATCCGGGCCCAACCGCAGTCGATCTGAGCAATGTCTATCTTAGTGACGACCGGACAAACCTGCTTAAATACAAAATTACTGACGGGATCGTGCTGCGGCCCGGTGAATTTTGGGCAGTACAAGAAGGCATACCGCCGGCGGCGTTTCCATTTGCGCTGAGTTTCTCCGGCGAGACAATTTATGTAACGGCGGCCACAAATGAACCGGTACCGGAGCCGGTCCGCGTCTTAGACGCCGTGCGCTATGGGTGTATAGAGCCGGAGGTGACTTTCGGCAGGTTCCCGGACGGGTCCGATTTCTTCGGCTTTCTAACTTCAGCTACTTTTGAAGGACCTAACGCCCAGCCGTTCATTAGCGACATCGTGATTAACGAAATCATGTATCACCACGGAACCCGTGACGAGCGATATGAGTATGTCGAGCTGTATAACCGTGGTACCAATAATGTCCTACTGGATGGATGGACCTTCACCGATGGCATTAGCTACGACTTTAATAAGGGCACCGAGATGCCGCCGGGCTCGTATCTGGTGGTGGCCAAAGACCCGGACTTGCTCGAAGGCGTGTACGACAATCTGGTTATCGGGTCGAATCTGGTCGGGCCGTACTCGGATAGCTTGAATGACCACAGCGAGCAAATTCGTTTGTCATATCCATTAGAGAATTTGAATCGCCAGACCGGCGAAATAGAAGTGACAATGGTCACGGCGGACGAGGTAACCTATTACGACGGCGGCCGATGGCCGACGTGGGCCGATGGCCAGGGGGCCAGCCTTGAGCTGCGCGACCCGCACAGCAACAACAACACGCCCGATGCCTGGGCCGACAGCGACGAGAGCGGCAAGACCACGTGGGAGCAATTCTCGTTTACCATAGACAACAGTGATTCCAGATACAGCTTCGATCAGGTCACAATCTTTGGGCTTATGCTTCTTAACCGGGGCGAGGTGCTTTTGGACGACCTTGATATGAGAGTTGGCCTCGGCCGAACAAACCGCCTTAATAACAGCGGCTTTGAGAATCGCAAGTTGGACTGGCGAATGCTCGGCAATCACGTTCGGTCGTTCGTGACCACAGAGGATAGTCACTCCGGGTCGCGGTCGCTGCACGTGATCGCAACCGGCCATGGTGACCCCGGGGCCAATCGCATCAACCAGTCCTTCGCCAGTGTAATCCCGACTACGGTGACATTCAGCGGCTGGGCCCGGTGGCTGCGGGGAAGCCGATTCCTGCTCTTGCGGACAACACGGGAGCGAGCGCCTGTCCAGCCGCCCCGGCCGGCGCATGCGTTTGAGCTCCACATGCCGCTGAATCTGGGCACGCCCGGTTTGCAGAATACAGCGTTTGTCACCAACCGTGGGCCGGACATCCTCGATGTGCGGCACGCACCCGTCCTGCCCGCGGCCTCTGAGCCTATCGTTGTGACCGCCCGAGTAGCCGACAATGACGGTGTAGGCCAAGTCACGCTATACTATCGAACCGAAGGGGCCGGCAGATTGATCAGCATCCCCATGGTCGACAACGCCTCAGGCAACGACCTGATCGACGGGGACGGCATCTTCACGGCCACGATTCCGGGTGCCCCCGCCGGCACAATGCGGGCGTTCTACATCGAGGCCTCCGACGGAGCAGCATCGACACGGTTCCCCACCCGGCTGGAAGCCTCGGCCGATGTGCCCGAACGCACATGCCTGGTTCGCATCGGCGATACGCTTCTGAATACCCAGTTTGCCACCTATCGTGTCTGGCTTTCTGATGACGTCCTCAGCACGTTTCGTTCACGTCCCAATCTCTCGAATGAGCTGATGGACTGCACGTTCGTCTACAACGACAAAGAGGTCTTCTACAATTGCGGGATCCGCTATCGCGGCAGCCCGTTCATCCGGAGTGGAAGAGGCCGCGACCCACGCGATCACTACGCCTATCGAATCAATTTCAATCCGGACCAGAAATTCCGAAATCGTGAGGAGATCAATCTCGACAATACCGAGGGGAGCAACCGCGGTCCGCTCCAGGAACGCGTATCGTACTGGTTCTATGCTCAAATGGGCCTGCAGTTCTCGATGCAGGAGTACGTGCGCGTGGTCATTAATGGTCGCAGTCAATCCATCTACGAGGATGTCCAGAAGATCGACGGTGACTATATTAGTGGGTGGTTTCCGGATGATACCGATGGGTACATTCATAAAATCGACGACTATTTCGAGTACACAGCCGATGGCACGGGGTTCACGAACCTCGATGAAGGACTTAAGCTCGACTCCAGACACCCGCTGCTCAAGGAGACCTACCGTTGGGGATTTGAGAAGCGCTCGCATCGCGAGGATGACAACTGGGACCATTTCTTCGATTTGGCCGTCGCGCTGAACACGCCATCCAGCAGCAGGACGTATGAGGAGGTCATCGAGTTGGTCATCCATCCCGAACACTTCGCACGGGTCCTGGCGCTTCGCCACGCCGTCGGTGACTGGGACAGCTACGGGTACCGGCGCGGAAAGAACAATTACTTTTACTACGCCCTACCGGAGGGCAAGTGGTACCTACTGCCCTGGGACATCGACTTTACGCTTGGTTCGGGCGATGGGGCCAGTACAAACCTGTTCTCGGTGAACACCGGGCAGTTTCCGGAGGTCGATCAGTTTATGAAATATCCCAAATACCGGCAGATGTACCTGCAGGCCTTGGCGGAACTGGTGAACGGCCCGTGGCAGACATCGTATGGAACGCGAAATCCACCGACGGCCTTCGACCGGTTCTTAGACGCATCCGCCGACGCCTTGATCGCCGAGGGGCTCGGCAGCGGCCGACGGGACGGAATCAAACAGTTCGTCCGCGACCGCCGGGCCTACATCCTCACGCAGATACCGAACCGTTAAAAAAGTATTTTTCAATAAAAGGCTCATGCAAAATTGAGGTTAGGCATATATTATTTAAGAAAATCTGTTTTTTTGATTTTC
>CAZLIO010000144.1:0-455 GCA_964559025.1 uncultured Pirellulales bacterium
TTCAACAAAGATTTGACGGCTGCCAATGGAGAGCGAATATGATCAGGGCTTTACATATCAGTTTGCTTATTCAAATGGTGCTGGCCTGCTCGGGGCGCGGTCCCGGGGAGTATGTCCGCATCGAACGGCTTTCCAAGCGTGTGCTGCTTGCATACTGGTTGGGGACCGGCCGGTGCAACTTGACTGCGATCCAGTCAGAGAAAGGCCTGGCCATCGTCGATACAGAAATGTCCCCGCGGATAATGGCACCGATCAAGGAGAGGATTGAGAAGGAGTTCGGGCGAAAAGACTGGGCGTACGTCATCAATACACACGCGCACATGCACCACGCCGGCGGCAACAGTCTCTTCAAGGGTGCCGTGGTTGTCGGGCACGACAATCTGCCCAGGGACATGGAGTGGTTGGTGCATAAGCAGGCGGATCCTGCCTGGAAACGCAAGGACCTCGATAGTGCA
>CAZLIO010000144.1:465-7798 GCA_964559025.1 uncultured Pirellulales bacterium
CAGGCAAGACCCTTCGAAACCTGTCGGCCGTCCTGCCTCAAGTTTCACGAAATCGTCGACAGGTAAGACAGATCCGGGGCGAGATTGAGTTCTGGAAGCTCTATGTGCAGGACATGGAGGAGGGTTACGAAGTGGTCCCGCCGTCGCTAACGTTTGCCGACCGGCACACGTTGGATATGGGTGACCTTCAGTTGGAATTGGTGTTCTTCGGTAAGGGGCATAGTCTGTCCGATATTCTGGTTTACGTTCCGGAGGAGCGGCTACTGGTAACCGGAGCGATTGTGTACCAGCGCCGTCACCTTCCCGAGATTGGCGAAGAGTCGGAACTCCAAGACGTGCATCGCTTCCTGGAGGTTCTAAACAAGTTTCTCGCCGAAGGAGTGAAGATCGATCATGTGGTCCCGTCCCACAGCCCACCGCTTCGGCAGAATGATCTTCGGCCGGCTCTGGACTATTACCAGAGAATGCTCAAGGAGGTGCGCGCGGCCCAGCAGGAAGGACTTACCCTGGAGCAAGCCACTGAGCGACTCGCCGTGAGGAGGAAGTTCCCCGCCTTCCGTATACCACCTCCTGGCGATTGGGCCCACGGCATGCACGAACGCAACATTAGGAATCTTTGGCGCATCCTGCGAGAAGAAGAACAGCAGCAGGAAACAAAAGACGCCGTGTTCCCTCCGTAGGAAATAGCCGCACACAGAAGGCGCTGTTCCACTAAAATAGCATATAACAGGGTGCAAAAGCAATGTTTTTGACGGTAAATGGTTTGACTTTCTTTGCATTATTTAGCATAATAATGGACGTCTGACGACCAATAGGATTCGATGTGGATCATCAAATTTAAACCTAAGAAGCCCCAGCGGTCTGAGGAAGAAGAGGAGGAACCGAATGAGCAAACCAACAGGATTGATGCTTGCAGCCTTCGTGGTTTTGTTCTTTTCTGTCGGTCCTGCACTTGGCTGGGAGACCGCCAGCCCCCGGCAGGCCGGTATGGATGAATCCAAGTTGTGGCAGGCACGGGACTATGCGCTGACTGGTGGAGGCTCTGGTTGTATTATCCGTGGCGGGAAGCTCGTCATGTCCTGGGGCAACCAGGCAACCCGTTACGACCTAAAATCCACCAACAAATCCGTCGGGGTTACGGTGCTGGGTCTGGCCCTCAAAGATGGCTTGATGAATCTGGACGACACAGCTCAGCAATATTTCCCCGATATTGGTATCCCGCCCAATACCGGAGACGGCCGGCTGGCCGACATCAAAATCTGGCACCTTGCAACCCATACTGCTGGCTTCGAAAAGCCGGGGGGCTTCGAGCCGCTTCTTTTTGAACCAGGAACTACCTGGGTGTATAGTGACGGCGGCGCAAACTGGCTGGCGGATTGTCTGACCCTCACCTATCGACAGGACCTAAAGGACTTGATGTTCGATCGAGTCTTTTCCAAAATGGGCATTACCAATGCTGATCTTACCTGGCGAAACAATGCCTACCGCCCAGAAACAATCGAAGGAGTAAAACGCAGAGAGTTTGGTTCGGGAGTCTCAGCTAATGTCGATGCCATGGCCAAAATCGGTTACCTGTATCTTCGCCGCGGCAGGTGGGCAGGCGAACAGATTCTCCTGGAAAGTTTCATTGACATCGTCCGTAAACCCTTCCCTGAAATAGTAGGGCTGCCTGTACATAACCGCTCACAATATCTCAATGCATCGGATCATTACGGTTTGCTCTGGTGGAATAACGGCGATGAAACTCTCAGCAACGTACCGCCGGATGCGTACTGGTCGTGGGGACTATACGACAGCCTGATTGTGGTTATACCCAGTCTCGACATTGTAGTGGCCAGAGCCGGCTCTGGATGGCGAACCGGGTGGGACGGCAACTACAATGTCCTCAAGCCCTTCCTCGAGCCCATCTGTCAATCCGTCGCCAACGATGCACCTTACCGGCAGAGCGAGGTAATTACGTCCCTGATCTGGGCCGATGCCTCAACCATCGTCCATCAGGCCGCCGGCAGTGACAACTGGCCTATCACCTGGGCAGACGACGGTGAACAATACACCGCCTACGGCGACGGCTGGGGTTTCGACCCGCGTGTACCCGGCAAACTGAGCCTCGGCTTCGCCAAGGTGATCGGCGATCCGCCAGGTACCGGAATTAATATCCGGTCTTCGAGTGGAGAGCAGACCGGTGACGGCCGGAGCGGCAAGAAGGCCAGCGGGATCCTCATGGTCAACGGCACCCTTTACATGTTGGTTCGCAATGCAGACAATAACGGACGGCAGAGCCAGCTCGCCTGGTCATCGGATCATGGAGCACAGTGGACCTGGAGCCCGTGGAAATTTGCCGAATTAGGCTATCCATGCTTTCTAAACTTCGGACAGGATTATACCGGGGCAAGGGACGGCTACGTTTATGTGTACTCACCCGATACTCCCAGCGCCTATAATGAGACCGACACAGTGGTCCTGGCGCGTGTACCCATCGAAAGCATCACTGACAGAGACGCTTACGAGTTTTACGCCGGCGTAGATGCCCGCAGTAATCCTGTATGGTCCGGTGACATAAATCAGCGCATGGCCGTTTTCATTTTTCCCGGTGGCTGCAACCGTATCGATGTCACGTACAACGCACCGCTCCAACGTTATCTTCTCGTGATGCGCAGCCGAGCCCAGGCTGGCGGCAGGAACCAATTCGGTATCTACGACGCGCCCGAGCCATGGGGGCCCTGGACGACGGTATTTTACACCGAGAATTGGGACGTTGACCCCGGCGAGAGTGCGCACGTCCCCGCCAAGTGGATCAGTGCCGACGGGAAGACCTGTCACCTTGTCTTCGCCGGTTCGGACAGTTTCGCAGTTCGCCGGTTCACACTGACAGCGGTTCCGGCACAGAAATCTCCCGACTTCACCGGCGACGCGCTTGTGGACTTCAGGGATTTCTATTTGATGGCAAAGGATTGGTTGCAGAACGAAACCGGGACGGACATCGCGCCCGCCCCTTCGGGTGACAGCGTTGTCGATTGGAAAGACTTCGCCGTATTCGCGCAATACTGGCTGAAAGAGATGGGCCTTATTGCCCACTGGCGGTTGGACGAGACAGAGGGCCTCGTCGCGCATGACAGTGCCGGTGGCCACGACGGCAGTCTCATCGGCAATCCTGTCTGGCGGCCTGCGGGCGGCCGGATGGCTGGAGCGATCGAGCTCGACGGAATGACCGATTATGTCTCGACAACTTTTGTCCTGGATCCGGCGGCCGGAAGGTTCAGTGCCTTCGCCTGGGTCAGAGGCGGGGCGCCGGGCCAGGTAGTCCTCTCGCAGACAGCCGGCGCGAGCTGGCTTATGGCCGATCCCTTTGAAGGAAAACTCATGACGGCATTGTCTCGCCGATCCATAGGCCGAATCAAAGAGCCGCCGCTGGCATCGGAATTCGTAATTACTAATGGCGCCTGGCACCGCATCGGTGTGGTATGGAATGCTTCCGAACGTATTCTCTACGCTGACGACGTGGAGGTGGCAAGAGATGTGCAGCCTTCTATGGCAGGCGCAACAGGCGGTTTGTACATTGGTGCGGGTATGAATCTCGAACCGGGCAGTTTTTTTTCAGGCATGGTTGATGATGTTCGCATCTATAATTTGACAGCGACGCCGTAGAAGTTCAATCGATAGGTTAAAAGTGGTGGACCAAGTACCACCAAACCGTTTTTTTGGAAGGAGATAATTATGTCCAAAGAACTAATAAAATGTCTCATCGTTTTTGGGCTCACGATTGGTATTTCCCCAGTTCAGGCCCGGCTTGTTCACCACTGGAAACTCGATGAAGATACGGTAACCGGGGCCGCAGCGGCTGCGGACTCCGTCGGAGTACTGAATGGGGACATACAGGGCGCTCAGTCGGTGCCGGGAAAATCCGGTAATGCCCTGAGCTTTAACGGCGCAGATGACGTAGTTACCATTGACAACTTCGTCCCTCCGCAGCAGGGTACTATTGTCTTCTGGATCAACCCGGCCCTGGCCAAGAGTAAGGAGCGAATCCTCGGTGCCGGGGGCGATTATGAGGTATGGCTTCGCGGCAACGGAGAATTAAAAAACGAATTGTTTGATAACGGCAGCTCAACTACGGGAACCGGACCGGGTGCTCTCAACGCAAATGAGTGGAATCACATAGCAACTACGTATGACAGTACAACCACAATGGTGGAGATATATCTGGATGGTGAGCTGCGGGTTGCAGGAACGGCTGAGGTTCCCAGCATGCCAACTCAAACGACGCTCCTGTTGGGCCATAGGGCAGGTGCTGCCGCCGGTGAGCATTATGGAGGTCTTCTGGATGACCTGCGAATCTACGATCATGTTTTGTCGCATACAGAGATAAAGGCTTTGGCCAATCCGCCGCGCGTGAGCGCCCGTGATCCCATCCCGCCTGATGATGCCATCCATGAAGATACGTGGGTGAATCTGAGCTGGACGGCGGGAGATTTCGCGGTCTCGCATGATGTGTATATCGGCGATAACTTTGATGATGTTAACAACGGGGCCGAAGGCACATTCGCAGGCAACCACACAGAAACATTTATCGTTGTCGGTTTTCCAGGATTTGCCTTTCCCGATGGCCTTGTTCCGGGCACAACCTACTACTGGCGAATCGATGAGCTTAATGATAACGAGCCGAACAGTCCATGGAAAGGCGATGTCTGGAGCTTTTCGATTCCGCCCAAGATCGCCTACGCACCCAATCCGGCGGATGGTTCCGAGAACATCGACTTGGATGTGAGACTTAGCTGGACGGGTGGTTTCGGTTCTAAATTGCACACCGTGTATTTCGGTGACAATTTTGAAGAAGTGAACAACACCGACGGTGGACTCCCCCAGGGTTCTGCAACATATACTCCCGGCACGCTCGAAGGTGAAAAGGTTTACTATTGGCGGGTTGATGAGTCTGACGGCATCGCCACATATAAAGGCGACATCTGGGGCTTTACGACACCCGGCGCCGCCGGAGCCCCGCAGCCGGTAAATGGAGCCGTGGATGTGGAGCATACCCGGATTCTGACTTGGACACCGGCGGATAATGCAAACTCCCATCATGTGTACTTCGGCACGGATAAAGACGCCGTTAAGAATGCTACAACAAATTCGCCGGAGTACAAGGGCATTAAAGCACGCGGCAGCGAAATCTACGATCCCGGCAAACTCGCCTGGCATACGAACTATTACTGGCGGGTAGACGCGGTCTATAATGCGGACCCGGATAATCTTGTGAAGGGCCTTGTCTGGAGCTTTACAACTGCCGACTTCCTTGTGGTTGATGACTTCGAGAGTTACACGGATAATGACACCGCCGGTGAAGCCATCTGGCAGACCTGGGTCGATGGTTTGGATGTTGCCGACAACGGCGCGCAGGTTGGCAATCTGCTGCCCCCGTATTGCGAGGACACGATTGTCCATAGTGGCTTGCAGTCCATGCCGCTGCTCTACGACAATACAACCGGCGTAACGAACTCGGAGGTGGCCCTGCCGCTGACGGTGAACCGTGACTGGACGGCCGAAGGCGTCGGAGAATTGTCGCTGTGGTTCAGGGGCGGTTCGGATAACGCAGCGGAACCGCTGTACGTAGCGGTCTCCAACAGTGCCGGCTCCCCTGCAGTCGTGGGGCAAGGTGATCCGAGCGCGGCCACGGTCCGCTCGTGGATGCAGTGGGTTATCCCACTCCAGGCTTTTGCCGATCAGGGGATCAATCTGACTAACGTGGATAAGTTTGCGATTGGCCTGGGTACGAAAGCCGGTATAGGAGCGTCAGGCGGTTCGGGAACGATGTATATTGACGACATCCGCCTATATCGGCCATGAGCTAACGGTGCATGAACACAATGAAAGCTGGAATGACACACACATCCATGTAACGAAGCATGATGTGAAGATTTCTATTGATGGAAATCTGCTCGATCCAGTAAAGTGGAATAGTTGGATGCTAAGGATTATTAGTTTTTCAACAACCAACGTTACAATAGCTCGTGACGGATTTTTCTTTTTCATTCGACATGCCATACTGGACTTTGGTGAAAGGAGGTAGTGATAAATCGCAAAGTATTATCTCGGGCAGAAATACACAAATGTCATGGATGTAAAATCATTGTTAACCATTTTACTTTAAGGAGGATTGTCATGTGCAGAAGAATGATCTATTTAATCTCTCTGTTTGTTGTCTTGAGTATGGCCGGCGGTGCCTCGGCCGATCTTGTGGCTCACTGGCCGTTTGATGAGGGCTCCGGGACCATAGCTCACGATGCAAGTGGCAATGGCCACGATGGTTCCTTCGAAGGCTCCCCCCAGTGGACGCGTCCAGGCTGGAATGGTATAGGCTGGTGTCTACAGTTCGGAGGTGATAACGATCGTCTCACCGTGGAGTCATTCGATTTGACCGGCAGCGGCATTACGCTGGCTGCATGGATAAACGTGACCACCTTTCAGGACGATGCCAGGCTCATATCCAAGTCTGAAGGTTCAGGAACTCCCGATCACTACTGGGCCATGATATTGAGCGGTAGTGGCGAGAATAACCTGGAGTTCCGCCTCAGGACGGACACGGGCGGTACGTCAAGATACAGTGCGCCCGACACGCACGACCTGCAAGCCGACGAGTGGACACATATAGCACTTACCTGGGATGCCAGCGATCAGTTCATGCGCTTTTACAAGAACGGCGAGGAGATTTTTAGCCAGAGCAAGGCGGGAGGTGCTGTAGGTACCAACCCCGATGTAAAGATAGCCATCGGCAACCAGTCGGCCAGTGTCGCAGACGCCGCTGGCAGAATCAGGCCATTTGGCGGGCTGATCGATGATGTTGTCATGTACGACAGAGCACTGGATAAGGAAGAGCTCGAGGCTGTGATGTCGGGGCTGAAAGGGGTTCCATATGCACGCAAGCCTGAACCGGCGAACGGCTCCATGCTCACGAGTACCTGGGTGAATCTGACCTGGGTGCCGGGACAGCGGGCGGTCTCTCACGACGTGTACATTGGCACAGACTTCGATGATATCGATGAAGGCGCCGAAGGCATGTTTGTTGGTAATACCCCCAACGACTTCATCGTCGTCGGCTTTCCAGGATTTCCTTATCCTGATGGTCTTGTTCCGGGCACAACTTACTACTGGCGAATCGATGAAGTCAATGAAGCTGAGCCAAACAGCCCCTGGAAAGGCGAGGTCTGGAGCTTCTCAATTCCACCCAAGACCGCCTATGCACCCGAGCCGGCTAACGGTGCCGAGTCTGTAGATCCGAATGTGGAGCTGAGCTGGACGGGAGGTTTTGGTTCAAAATTACATACCGTGTATTTCGGCG
>CAZLIO010000145.1:0-2995 GCA_964559025.1 uncultured Pirellulales bacterium
ACTACGCCACATTTGTGCGGGTCGAACACTACGCGGCCACCTCGCCACTCAAACGTCGTTTCATCCGGCTTGAAAGCCTGGGCTTGTGGTATTATCGTTGAGGACTTCGGTGCCAAGGCACGAGCGATGTCCATAGCCTGCGTTACCACACTGGCTCGGGCACCTGCCGACAAGGCGGCCCGCTGACGATCCGTTCCGCCGAAATCGTGCTCGGCGAACTTCAACAGTTCTGCAAAGCCGTGCCGGAGGAGAGTGCGGCTCTTGTTGTCGCCACGGCCGACCATGGTCTCCAGAGCCTGTGAGGCCTCAGCGAGCCGGAGCAGCCGCTCGGCCTCGCGGAAATCCGCGGTCAGCCCCGCCAGATGAGCAGCCCACTCCTCCCAACAGATTCCGAAGGAGCCTTCCAAGCTCGGGATCGTCAGGTTCTTCTCACGAATTTCCCGCTCAGCAGCGACGAAGAAGTCCTCGTATCGCCCGTCCACGATCCGGACGGTCCCGTCAGAGTCGGCATTGAACTTCCGGACAAATGCCGAGAAATCTTTTGTCTGGGTCCAATTGTCCCACCCTGTGCCCAGCAGTAGAATGCTGGAAATCGGGTAATTCTCTCCGTAGGCCTGGTAACGTTCGATGGTTTGTTGAACAAACTGCTTTCGCTTGCTGAAGACCTCCTCGGTGTTCCGGTCGCCGAGGGACTGCAGTTGAAAGGCGTTCCACTTCTCCCCCGCCATGGCCGCCAGGCAAAAGGCCTCGGCATAGCCTCCCCAGCTTTTCGTATCGTGATAGAGGTCCCAGCGAACAAGGATGCGTTTGCCATTCGGTGCCTTCCACCAGAACAGCGGATACGGTTCTCGGCGGTGATTGTAGCTCTCAGCCCGAAGCCGATAGATTCCCCGTCCCAGGAAATCAAAGCCACAACCTGTCAGGATATTGGCGATGCCCCAAGTCATTCCGGGATTCTCCATGATCAGCGCCGTCCGTGCCGGCACGCCCGTAGAGCTCTCAATCGGAATGACCCCATAGCAGGCTCGTATTGCCGTTTCCGTGTCCAGGATACCCCACAGTAGCACAGCGTAGTTTCCCGCGTAACCAATGCGGCCCCTTCGGATTACATCGTGTAGCCGTGCACTGCCAGCTTGCCCACGATGACGCCGATAGACCTCGTCCCAGATAGTTCCATCGAGGTTCCAGCAGGCTTCATTTCGCTCGGCTGCATCCAGGAAGTAGTCAAGAAGTGCTGCCATCCGCAGCTCAATCTCGGTGGTCGAGCCGCACCAGTTGTAGTCGAGGTGCTTGTCCTGGGCCAGGTAAATCGTCCACTGCCGTGCGGATTTCCCAGAGATGCTCATCCCCGGTGTGTTTGCGGAAGCGCCTGTATAGACGACGGCCAAGAAAACCAAACGAAAGACTAAAGACCTACGGGCTAAAACATTCATCCGACATTTCCCACTTACGCTGCATGGAAACGCTCCTGCAGATTTCAATGTCATATCATATCAGATAAAAACGAGAGATTCAAATTGTAGATATTTATCTTTGCGGACTCTTGTTCATTATGATACCATTTCCAAGGTTTTATGAGAGCTCGCGATTATACATGACTGCCAATATGTGAATGAGGACAGGATTTTCGAGAGGGACAGGTGGGCATAGCGTCTCCGGTGGCGGCGAATGCCATCTATACCTATGACTATTTAATCGCTGTCTAAAATCCTGACAAAATATGCGATGAACTCGAAAGCTGATGAAATTTTGAAAAGGGAGCTATGAAATGAATGGGATGTCGAAGAGTATACGGATTCGCCTGAGCATAATGATGTTTCTGCAATACATGATGTTTGCTGTATGGTGGCAGCCAATGGCGGCATATCTTGTCAATATTGGCATAGAAGGCTTGTACAAGGCCACTATTTTGAGCTCCGTCGGGCTGGGCTGTCTGGCGGCGCCCATCATCTGTATGATTGCCGACCGTCACTTTGCAAGTCAGAAGGTCCTGACGGCCCTGAACCTCTTGTGTGCAGTGCTGCTCTTCCTGGCAGCAAAACAGGAAAATGCGATGCTCCTTTTTTTCCTGTTATTGTTAGCAATGTTCTGTTATATGCCCACGTGGAGCTTAACAAATGCGATAGCCATGACCAACAGTCCATCGGAGAAGTTCCCACAGATTCGAGTGTTCGGCTCGATCGGATGGGTTGCGTCAGGCGTGTTCAGCCTTGTGGCTTTTAAGATATATGGAACGAAGATTGATGGGACGGCGACTCCACTTTTATGCGGCGCGGGCATGGCTCTTGTCACGGCCATCTTCAACCTGACGTTACCTAACACTCCTCCACCAGGCAAAGGGAAGAAAGCGTCGATTATCGACGCGTTCGGCTTGCGGGCACTTACACTCCTTAAGGATTTCAACTTTGCATTGTTCAGTGTCATCTCAATGCTTGTGATGATTCCCTTTACAATTTATTGGACCTATTGCTCGGAGTTTCTCCAGGACAAGGGATTTGAGTTCATTACGATTACCATGAACTGGGGCCAGTTCGGTGAGATGTTCTTTATGCTGCTGGTGCCGCTCGCAATCGCACGGAAAGGTATCAAGTGGACCTTGGTAGTCGGACTCGTTGCGACATTAGTGCGCTTTGTGGCTTTTCTGAGCGGCGGTTTGTTTGATTATACATGGTTGTATTTCGTAGCGATCCTCGTACATGGGATTATCTTTGGATTCTTCTTTGTCGGAGGCCAGGTCTATGTTGACAAGAAAGCTCCTAAGGAGATTCGAGCACAGGCCCAGGGACTTATTGTTCTAATCTGTTACGGCATAGGAATGCTTGTAGGGAACTTCTTTAACGGCAAACTGATCTCCCACTACATGACCGAAACTATCGTAGATGGGGTCACTCAGAAGGTCTATGACTGGAATACCATTTGGGCCATTACCACAGTCATATCCATAGTTTTGTTAGTGGCGTTGTGTTTGGTCTTCCGTGACGATGTAACAAAGACA
>CAZLIO010000145.1:3095-7786 GCA_964559025.1 uncultured Pirellulales bacterium
TAATATGCAGATTTGGCGGCATCGTGCCGTGTGCAGCACGTGCCGTGTTCCTTAACGGATGGTCCCGCAGGGAAGGGACCCATTATTGGAGGATCATGCTATGAATGACAGATTTGTAAAAGAAAGATGGTTAGTAGGGAGCTTGCTCCTGTGTGGCGTACTATTGTTTCTGGCCGGGACATTGGGTGCTGCCGTGCCGAAGCCTGCGTCCGCCCCGGATTCCACCGATGGAAAGGTGCGGGTCATCTGCTTCGGCGCACATCCGGACGACAACGAGTTTCGTGCCGGGGGCGTAGCGACCATGTGGGCAGCCCAGGGGCATCACGTCAAGTTTGTCTCCTGTACGAACGGGGATATAGGTCACTGGGGTATGGCCGGTGGCCCCCTGGCCCAGCGCCGCACCGCCGAGGTCGAGCGCTGCGCAGAGATCTTCGGCATCGAAACCGAAGTGCTTGACATTCACGACGGCGAGATTATGCCGACCCTCGAAAATCGGCAAACCATTGTGCGCCTGATCCGCGAGTGGCGTGCAGACATTGTCATGTGCCATCGTCCGAATGACTACCATCCGGATCATCGCTATACGGCGATACTGGTCCAGGATGCGGGTTACATGGTCACGGTGCCGTTCTTCTGCCCCGACGTACCCTACCTCAAACGCAATCCCGTGTTCCTGTACTATCAGGATCGCTTCCAGAAACCAAATCCGTTCGCCGCGGACATCGTTGTGGGCATCGACGCGGTGATCGACAAGAAACTGGACGCGGCCCTGGCCCTGGCGTCGCAGACATTGGAAGGCGGCTGTGGAGGGTCGGAGCGTTTATATCCGGAGGATGCGGCCAAACGGAAGGCCCGCGAGCAGGAAGTTCGCCAGCGCTTTGATCGTCGCTTCGCGAGCACCGCCGATCAGTTCCGCGAACAGCTCACCGATTGGTATGGACGGGAGCGAGCCAAGAAGATCAAGTATGCCGAGGCATTTGAAATCTGTGAATACGGCCGACGTCCGTCAAAGCAAGAGATTCGAAAACTGTTTCCGTTCTTTCCCAGTCCATAATGGGTGCAGCAGGCGGCAGCTATGCGATGCGCATACGTGCTGTTTATGACGATACCCTATTTGTTTTCATAAATCCAGACCTTCGGATTGTACCAGCCGATGGAAGTGATATCCAGGTCACCGTCACCATCGAGGTCGACCGCCTGGGTGCCATCGTGATGGTCAACAGTGTTCTTGTGCCCTTTGTCGATCACGTGCTGTTTCCACATTGCCCCAACGTTGACGTTCTCAAAGAGCACCACCCGGTTCTCCTGTTTGCCCCGGTGCTCACCGATGACCACATCCGGGTCGCCGTCACCATCAAAGTCTGCGGTGTCCATGCTGAAACCCTGGCCCGCGATCACACCGATCTTATGCTGCGTCCACTCACCCGCAGGATTCTCTGGCGCCTCGAACCACCACACGTCCGTACCATTTTCAAGCGCAATCACGGCATCCAGGCGTCCGTCGCCGTTGACATCCGCCAGGTCCACACGGTCGGGATCGCCCGCTTTGATCCTTCCCATGCGGAAGGTGGTCCACCTGGCGCCGTCGTTGCGCAGCCATACATCACCCAGCAAAAGATCCAGATCGCCATCGCGGTCGATGTCGCCGTGATCAAGGTCTTCGCCCTGGGGGGGACTACTCATGGTGCTGCTGAGCAATATGGACGTCCAGGTTGTCTTCGAGGGATTACTCGGGACGTTCAGGGCATGAATACCACCGCCCCCACGATGCCAAGAGAGCGCCACTTGCAGACCGTCACCAAAATCCCCGACGGTGCAGCCCTGTAGAAAGTCACCACCGCCGGTGTAGTTAATGTTCTTGAGGACTGTGAAGCTGCCCTGGCCGTCGTTTCTGGCCCAGACAAACGTGTTATTACTCTCAGACCCGACTCCCTCAGTACCCAGCACATCCAGATCGCCATCGCCGTCGAAATCATACAGCGTAGCCATGTTGCGCAGCGGCTCACCCAAAGTACACCGCGACCAGGATGCATCCAGACTTCCCGGGTTCTTCCACCACCAACCTCCGGCCACGAGATCACGATGCCCGTCACCGTCGATATCACCCGCCAAGACAAACATGGCCCGGGCCGGCAAATCATCGATGTGATGGCGGCGCCACTCACCTAACGTACTCTTAGCTGTGCCATTGTTCAGCCAGACATCAACCCTTCTATCTTGCTGGAAATCCTTTTGCAAGATATCCAGATCCCCATCTCCGTCTAAATCTCCGATCTTTCCTTCATGAGTGCCAATGGCCGTAGAAAGGACTTCAATATTAAAATAACCTTTACCGTCACCGTATAAAATCCACTGCTTGCAATTGGGACCGGCTCCCGGCCGATACATCTCCGCAGTGTAAATATCCAAGTTACCATCATCGTTTATGTCACCTGTCTGAAGCGTGTGACCATGGTCAACTTTTTCTATTAGAGTATGCTTAATCCATTTCCTGTCTTTATACTCGTATAGGTTCAGAGGGCCAACATCATCACCAGAGCCAATTACGACTTCAGGTCGGCCGCCTTTTATCAAATCTCCCGCTGTAGATCTTGTAAACCGGTAATCATTATCGATGGCTTTAGCTTCGAATTTCTTTCCCTCGATGTGCTTAAACCAATGTCCCCCTCCCACGATATCTAATTTACCGTCCAAGTCGATATCCATCCGGGCAAATCCTTCCGGCCTTGGTTTTTTGTCCTTGAACTGAGCTATTAATGAGTAAGGCCATGGCCGGGTCGGATTAGAAGGTATCTCTGCCAGATATAGTTGTTTTCCGCCGTTGTACCAAAAAGCAAGCTCCGTCTTACTATCTCCGTCGAAGTCCCCAAACATCTGGTCATGATGGGTCCCACCTACGGTGATAATCTCGTGACGCTTCCAGGGTTTATCAGCGGTGAAATTCGGATAAGGATTCTCCCACCACCATATCTCTCCCGCCCTTGACTGTGCACCTTCAAGAATATCCAAGTCGCCATCCCCATCGATATCATAAAAATCACCCCCTGCCTCGATACGGACACCTTTGGCTCCGTTTTCAACTGCGTATCTTTTCCAACCATTTGCTGTTCGTTGAAACCAGGCAATTTTTTCATAACTGGCAATAACAAAGTCATTCACTCCATCTTTGTCAATGTCAAGTATTAAGGTCGCCACCTGCCTGCCCACGTCAGGTTTAGGTATCCGGCCTTTTGTGCTCGAAAGATGCTGCCATTCGATCTTCTTTGTCTCTCCCATTGCTGCCGTCGAAACAAAAAGACACAAAATAATCAAGCTACTTATTGTTATGAACCGAAAAGTCTCTCTTTTCTGTTTCATTTCATTACCTCCGATTAATTGCAATGATGAATTTTCTTATGAAAAACATCTATGAGGCGAAACTCTGTGCAGAGTAGCGAATGCTTTCTATTGCCTTCGTATCCTGCTAATCTTGTTCTTCCAGATTTCAATCGGCCCAGTCCAATAAGTACGTGGTCCCACTATATCAAGGTCACCATCTGCGTCAATATCCACCAAATGACCAAAATAGATACCACCATCACTGCGAACGATTTGTTTTGTCCAAGTACCTAAGCCATCCCCTCTATTGTAGTAAATGCGAATATCATGAGGTGCAGGAACGTCCGGTGGGTTCGGTCTTGTGAATCGGCCGGCGAGCAGGTCCAAATCTCCATCGAGGTCAACGTCACCGATATCCAACGTTTGGCACCAGCCATAGTATGGGTCGATATGATGTTCTGTCCATTTACCTTTTGGATTTTCGGCGCTGTACCAGGAAACAGGATAGTCTTCCTTCTCGGAATGCGAGATTACTACATCCAGCTTGCCATTACCATCGATATCAGCAACACGGATCATCGTGGCATTTCTCTGCCAGCCACCGCTTTGGTTATGCCATTTTTTGTCGATAACATGCTCAACAAGACTGTTGTCTCTCGGATTGGCTGGGGTCTCAAACCAACGGCCATTGGTAACCACGTCCAGGTCTCCATCTCCATCGATATCTCCGATGTCAAGTCCTTCATGACCGTTTGCATAGGTATGCGTTTTTTTATGCCAAGTATTCTTGTCTTTCTGAAAGTAGATGAAAACCTCAGCAGGGTCAGAAAAAGTGCAGACTACAATGTCTTTTCGACCATCACGATCAAAGTCTGCGACCCCATAATCTTTAATATAATCGCCTTTTTGGGCACTTTTTGTTGAGCCGACATGATGCTCGACCCAATCGCTTTCTATTGGATGACCTCCCGGCAGTGGATTTTCATACCAGTACACGTGCCGATTGCTCTTTTTCGCCACGACAATGTCCATATCTCCATCGCGATCCACATCTGCTGCCAGTGGGCGCCCGGCGTTGAAATTACCTTTCCTGACAATATGCCGGCGGAAGCTTGGGTACTCGTACCAACTGATGAATCCACTATCATCTCCTTTGAAGGCCAGGATATCGGGCTTCCCATCGCCATTGATATCTGCCGTGTTGGTGAATTGAGAGTCCTTGTTATTCACCGCCTTGGCATAATCAAAGCTCACTTTGCCTTTGGCCTGGCTGGCCAGACAAAGACTTGTACACACTGTGATCATCAGCACAGCTCTTAGCTCGACTTTTGCCATTTTATCATAACTTGTTGTATTTACGGCACTTACAGCAA
>CAZLIO010000146.1:0-5091 GCA_964559025.1 uncultured Pirellulales bacterium
GCCGGAGCTGCTTTAACGATGGTCGTCCCAGTACCAGAGTTTAATCGACATAAACTGCCATTAAGTTTACGCAAAAACCGCATCATTCAATCGATGGCAATTAATCCCACAAGCTGTTCGAGCAATTACTGTATATTTCCTGCTTGTTAAGGGCTGTAGGTGTAATATCAGGTGTGTGAGCCTCTTCATCCCCCACTATATTCGCTATTCGCTATTTAAAGTATAGCACAAAAAACCACAAAAGCAAATAACCACAGACCCATAATAACTCAATTATTGATACGTGGAGACCTCAAACTCAGCACACCACCTGAGCTTATCGAAAGCCTGGGCACTTTCAATCGTCAATTTTTATGGTCTTCGGCGGCTTGTATTTCTTCGGCCTGTGAGAAGGGCTCTTCGACTTGTTCCTGCTTTTGCTGCAAAACCACGGACCTGATTTTTGAGGCAAATTCAGAAATTGTCAGAGGAGGTGGTTTTTGCCGAGTGGCAGCCTCAAGCGAAGCTTGGGGATGAGCAGACTTGTTGTCGGCCTCGGCGGCAATGATGGCCTTTTGAACAGCCTGCTCGGCCGGTTCATCAGTTAAGGGCCTTAAGTATATAGAAGAGGAGGAGGCCTGCTGTTTGGCCCAAATCAATTTCTCTCGAATCAACTCCAAGAGTGCCAGGAATAATCCGATCATTACAATGCGATTGGTTCTGGACTCGAAGAGGCGTTCAAAAGTCATCGGGCCTTCTGTCTGCAACCGATGCAAAATCTCTATCTGATACAAATCTATGGGCGTATCGTCCTTGATACGTCTGATGTCGACAATAGTGCCGGTGGCTTTGCATATTGAATCGAAGGCCTCGAGCAGGTTCCAGATACTGACCTGTTCAATATCAATCTCGGGCTCGGCGTTGGGATTTAGCCGTTCGACAATAGTGCCGGGACGCGGGAAGCGTTCTTTTTGCTCATCAGCGGCGGCATTGAGCAGATTAGCGGCGTCCTTGAACTTCTTGTATTCGAGGAGCTGGCGGATAAGCTCTGTGCGGGGGTCGGCCAAATCCTCCTCTCCGAGCAAGGCGGACTCGGGTTCTGCTTTTGGCAGGAGCATTGCCGATTTTATCTGCATCAACGTTGCCGCCATAACTAAAAAGTCGCCGGCCAGGTCAATATCAAGGCTTTTGAGCATTTCGATATAGTGGATGTACTGGTCGGTTATTTTGGCGATGGAAATATCGTAAATATCCACCTCCTCCTTGCGGACCAGATACAGGAGCAAATCCAGAGGCCCTGCAAATATGTCAAGATTTACGCGGTAGTCAGCCAATTTATGCCCTCGGTATTTATGCCCTCGGTATTTATGCCCTCGGTATTATTGCTCCTGTTCCTCTTGAGATTCCTGAGATTCCAAGATTTCCTGTGCTCGCTTAGCCTGGCTTTCGAGTACCTGCAGTTCCGGCCCTTCCACGGCAGGTATCGAATATATATTTGAAGCGTTCTCACCGGTCGCAACTGCTTCGATTCCGTAATCGGCAAGCAACTGTTTCGCCAGCTCGGCTTCTATATAACTGGGGAATTGTGCAATTGTAACGAGCTTATCAGCCATAATTATCTTCTTAATCCGACAGCCTGTCGGGCCTTTTCGAGCGTCTCCCGGGCTACGGCTTTTGCCCGCTCGGCGCCATTAGAAAGCACTTCTTTGACATAGTCGATATTATTTTCAAGCTCGGTTCTTTTCTGTCGGAACGGCTTGAAATAATCTATCATCAGCTCGGCGAGGCGTTTTTTGGCCTGGCCGTAACCCATACCGCCATTTCGATATTTGCTTTCCCAATCGGCCAGCTCCTCCGGCGAGGCGACAAGCTTCAAAAGTGCAAAGACGTTGCATTTGTCGGGGTCCTTGGGGTCTTCGACCGGAGTGGAGTCGGTAACGATTTTCATAATCTTTTTTCCAACACTAACTTCCGGCTCGAATATCTCGATGGTATTTCCATAGCTTTTGCTCATCTTTCGGCCATCGATGCCCGGGACGACGGCTACGGATTCGATGATGTGTTCTTTCGGCACGGTGAAGACTTCGCTGTAATGGTTGTTGAATCGGATTGCGATGTCGCGAGTAACCTCGATATGCTGTTTCTGGTCGGCGCCCACGGGGACAAGGTCGCTGTTGTAAATGAGGATGTCTGCGGCCTGGAGAACGGGGTATGCGAACAGGCCGTGATTAGGGGCCAGACCCTGAGCGACTTTGTCTTTGTAGCTTGTGCATCTCTGCAATAGGCCCATTGGCGTTACGCAGGAAAGCAGCCAGGTCAGCTCCGTAACTTCGGGCACATCGGACTGGCGCCAGAAGACGGTTTTTTCAGTGTCAAGGCCCAAAGCGATATAATCCATTGCCACATCAAGAGTATGGCCGGCAACCTCGGCCGGCGCTGGGTTGCTCGTAAGCGCATGGAAGTCGGCGATGAAATAAAAGCAGTCGTGCTCGGCCTGTAGTTGCAGGTGCTGACGCATGGCACCGAAAAAATTGCCTATATGAAGTTTGCCGGATGGTTGTATGCCCGAAAGAATCCTCAAAATAAGCTCCCAATACCAAAAACCCAAAAATTTATAACAGAAAACGTAAAACTACTCTGTTAAAAATAACGGTATTGGAAGCGAATGTCAATGATTTATATAGCCGCCGAATTATTGACGTCCGGCTGAGCGGAAATCCTTAGCACAAAGCTCTTAATCTTCCGCTCTTGTGCCGTGATACGTTCTCAGGACATACTCAAATTTCCCTGCTGACCTCGGCTTGAGCGTTAGGGTGAATTTGATGGTGTCCTTGTCCACTTTCTCGAATTTACCAAAGTCCCCGCTTCTGGCCAGCTTCCAGTAAGATGTATTAAAGTTGCGTTTAATCTCGACCTTAACGTCAATGTCGCGGGTATTTTTGACCTCGATTTTGAATGTGCGAATCTCGTCCCAGCCGGAGATATTGCCGCGCCTGTCGAATTCGTAGTTTTCCGTCTTGAAGTCCATAAGTTTCGGCTCGACAACAACGTTGGCAACCGCACCGAGATTTAGCTCTACATCCTCATCCACAGGAACATACTTAAACGAAGACTGTCCCGTATAAGATAAGTGCTCCTCACCGCCGACATTTCGATAGACCTTAAGCATTCCGCCGGGGATTGGAGTTTCGCCTAATTCGTGTTCTTCGTCGTTTTTGAAACTCAGGAATCTGACAACGGAAGGACCATAGCGCTCTTCTTCGTATTTGTAAAGATTCACCACCGGCACCTCGTCAACGTCGAAACTGAGCAGCCGTTTCGACCAGCCGGTCGGTATCGTCTCCTTGCCCTCAATCGTATAAAGAAAATACTCGCTAAGACCCTCTTTCCTGATCTCTTTGGGCTTGGGGGTCAATGCGAGGCCGTTGACCCTTAATGACGACAGAGTCATCACCTTTTTAGCCACTTCCAGTCTTTCTTTGAATCCCTCCATTTCCGGTTCTATTAAACCAGGTCTGCCATAAGGATACTGTCGCCGGGCAAGCTCAGCTATCTCATCGAGTATATGGACCTTGCCTACAATCAGGCGCGTCTGGGCGTTCTCATAATCTTCACCGCTGTTGTTACTAACTCGCACATAGCCCTGAAGACGCATCGTCTTTTCATTCTCTATGAGTGTACCCATATAGAATGCCCGCCAGGAAAGTCCGCTCGTCAGATATGTAATCTCGACGGGCACTTTGCCACTTACGACGCTTTCGATATTCCATAAGCCCAGGTTTCTTACCCTCGGCGGATAAGTTAAATCAGCGATATCGATTTTATCCGCATTGGCCTTGGGCAGCATCTCCAGACTGGTCGGGTCGATGAGCGTATTGGCCCAGGAAAACTGCAGCTTGTTTGCTCCATCTTTTAACGTCAGTGCTCTGCTTTCACGCACTAACGTCATATCCGCTGAATTGTAAATCGTAAGCTGTACGGTGTCCCGCGAAGGCAGTGTAACCAAATCGACCTTGGCCCGGCTGGCCTCGGCCATCACAGCGATTATAAGCAGCGTAAATATTATGCGTTTCATTTTGCAACCCTTTTGTTATTTTGTTGGGTTCCCTTGTCAAGAGTTTCTACTATTTAATTTATGGCCTCCAGCTCTCCTGTCTTTCGCCCTGATATGTCCTCAGGACGTATCCAAATTCCCTTTTTGACCTTGGCTTAAGCACTAAGGTGAATTTGACAGTATCTGCATCCACCTTCTCGAAATTATCAATGTCACCGCTTTTGGCCAGGTCCCAGTAAGATGTGTTGAAGTTGCGCTTAATCTCAACCTTGACATCAATGTCGCGTGTATTTTTGACTTCAATTTTGAATGTGCGAATCTCGTCCCAGCCGGAGACGTCACCGCGTCTGTCGAACGTGTAGTTTTCCGTCTTGAAGTCCATAAGCGCCGGCTCGACAACAACGTTGGCGACGGCCCCGAGATTTAGCTCCACATCCTCATCCACAGGGATATACTTAAACGAAGACTGTCCCGTATAAGATAAATGCCCCTCATTACCGGCGTTTCTATATACCTTAAGCATCCCGCCGGGTATTGGAGTTTCGCCTAACTCGTGCTCTTTATCGTTCTTGAAGCTGAGGAAACGAACAACAGAGGTGCCGTAACGTTCTTCTTCGTATTTGTAAAGGTTCACCACCGGCACATCGTCCACATCGAAGCTGAGCAGCCGTTTCGACCAGCCGGTCGGTATCGTTTCCGTCCCTTCGATTGTATATAGGAAATATTCGCTCAGACCTTCTTTTGTAATTTCTTTCTGCGCTCGAATAACCGCATCTTCTTCTGCCAACGCAAATGCTTTTTTGTCCTCCATCCGGCCTCTGTCTCTGGGGGCCGGCGCCATGCCGGGCATGGCAATTACTTCTCCCGGTCTGCCGTAGGGGTACTGCCGGCGGGCAAGCTCGGCTATCTCATCGAGTATGTGGACTTTGCCGACAATAAGGCGCGTCTGGGCATTTTCGTAATCTTCGCCGCTGTTGTTGGTTACCCGCACATAGCCCTGCAGGCGCATCGTCTCTTCGTTTTCTGTAAGCGTGCCCATATAAAACGCCCGCCAGCTT
>CAZLIO010000146.1:5101-7745 GCA_964559025.1 uncultured Pirellulales bacterium
GGTCAAATACGTAATCTCGACCGGCACTTTACCGCTTACGCCGCTTTCGATATTCCACAAGCCAAGATTCATTACTCTTGGCGGATAAGTCAATTCGGCGATGTCGATTTTATCTGCATTGGTCTTTGGCAACATTTCCAGACTGGTCGGGTCGATGAGCGTATTGGCCCAGGAAAACTGCAGCTTGTTTTCTCCGTCTTTTAACGTCAGCGCCCTGCTTTCACGCACTAACGTCATATCCGCCGAATTATATATCGTAAGCTGCACGGTGTCCCGCGAAGGCAGTGTAACCAGATCGACTTTCGCCCGGCTGGCCCCGGCCGTCACAACAATTATAAGTAGTGTGAATATTATACGTTTCATTTTACTGTTCCTTTAGTTTGGACCGGTTCAAGAGCTTATTATCTTCTTACAGGCTGTGGCGCCATCGCTGGCACCGGCCTTACATTTACTCCCGGCCGGAGATTACGCTGATAGTAGTGCATCGTTAGTTCTATCGTGGCTGGGCCGTCCGCAGTACGGGCGGGAAGCTTAATCTCGAACTCAAGCGTATTAGCGTCCTTCTTCTCGTACTTCAAATTACACTTTTCCATGTCCCACTGGCCGGGAATGTGCTGTATCATCGTTAGCTCAGCAGGGCTGTCCTTGAAATTCTCAATCTTTGCTGTGATTATTTCGTCGGTATCATAGAGGACAATTTTCGGGCTTCTATCGTTGTTCCTTCGTATATTGATTTGAGTGTCTCTCATTTTCCGCTGCGTAACGACAATGTCCCTGCTGTCGCCGATATAAAGTTCCATCTTCTCACCGACCGGCACCAGTGCCGTTACGTCTTCGCCTAAAAAGATGGTGCTTTCGTGCCCATCGTCCTGGAAAAGTCGTGCCTTACCACCCCAGAGGGCAAATTCACCCAATCCGCTCTTGGCTTCATTGACAATTCGATAGCTCACCGGGATACCAACATTCTGGTTTTCCAACTGTTCGGGGTCCCACGGCAGCCTGGCTGCATCGAACGTCCAGATTTTTGCAATAGGCACCTTCGCTGCTTTTAGAAACAGCATCTGCTTGGTCTCCTCGTGGTCGATACCCTGCTCGAAGGCCTCGCCGTAATCCAGAAGAACCCGCGCCTTAGCGAAATCCTCACCTGAGAAATTCCGCAGCACTAAGTAGCTTTTCAAATCAACGAAGGTTTCCGCCTTGTCGGCTATCGCCTTGTAAGTAATCAGCCGGTCGATATTGCTCAGCAGATAGCTGATTCGCACCGTCTCGGCATAGTCACCATCGCTGCTGATTTCCCAGACTAAGGCCGCCTCATTAGGCGGATAACTTACATTTAGCAGTGTTACATTGTCCGGATGCTCAAGGACCCGCAGCCGAATCGAGTCGGCGTCGATGGATACCGCCTTCCAGGAAAAGTCCACCTTGTTAAGCCCTTTTTGCAATGTCAGGACGCGCTCTTCTTCGATTAGCGTCGCCCTCGGGTTGTCTAAGCGAATCACCGTCGCCGCCCGCTCAGGCAGCGCCACTAATTTGATTCTGCCTTCGGCTATGGTGACAACCACTAACCCCAAAACCATTGCCATAATTTTGTTTCTTTTACCGTTCATAATTCAGTCTCCTAAAAAAATTGGTTGTTACCTTTTCGTGCTTATTTTTTCACCTTCAGTTTTTTTCAGCTAATGTTTCTTCTCGCACACCGTGATACGTCGTTATCGTGTATTCAAATGTGCTTTTGCTTCGCGGTTCAAGATTTACTTTGAAACGGGCGTGCGTAGCATCATGTTTTTCATAGGGAATATCGACCTGAATGGTCCAGTACGCCGTGCCAAAGCCGCGGGTAATCTCAATCTCTATCGGCAGTTCACGAGTATTGGTGATTTCTATCTTCCAGGTCCGTATTTCATCCCAGCCGGCAACGTTGCCCTTTTTGTCGAACATATAATTGTCCGTCTTAAAATCCATCAGTTTCGGCTCAACGCTGACTAATCGGGCCGGGCCAAGATTTAATTCAACCTCCTCATCCACCGGGATATATTTAATACTCGTCCCGCCGACGTACGACAAATAGCCTTCGCTATCGGCCTGGCCGTAAATCTTGACATCACCGTCCGGTATCGGCGTTTGACCCAGATTGTGCTCTTCGTCGTTTGCAAACTTGACGAACCTTATTGTCTGATTGCCCCAGCGCTGCTCATCGTATTTATACAAACTCTCGACTTCAATATCAGCGGCATCGAGCGAAAGCAGTCTCTTGCCCCATTGGTTTGGTATGGTTTCTGTGCCTTCAATAGTATAGAGGAAGTACTCGCTGAGTCCTTCTTTGATGATTTCCTTACGCCTCAATTCCGCAAATTGGCCGCCACCCATACCTCCCATCATACCGCCCATCATGCCGTCTCCATTGTAGTCGGCGCCCTTCATGCCGCCGCCATAGCCGCCGCCACGTCCGCCCATCTCGGATAGGCTGATGGGTTTGTTGTAAGGATATTGGCGTTTTGCCAGTTCGGCTATCTGGTCGAAAATATGCACTTTGCCGACTATCAGCCGCGTCTGGGCCTCTTCATAATCCTCTCCGCTGTTGTTAGCTACTCGCACATAACCCTGTAATTGCATCGTCTTTTCGTTCTGCGAAAGTGTCCCCATA
>CAZLIO010000147.1:0-7741 GCA_964559025.1 uncultured Pirellulales bacterium
ATAGCCCTTTTTGTTTCGAGATCTCTATGCCGATACCCGTAAACTCATTGGTCATCATCTTTTCAAAATCCTGCACCTGCCTGGGCCAGACTATCACCGTATAAGGGTCAAGTGAGGACAATGCTGAATCTACAAACTGCGCAATCACTACCTCCTGCGGTAAATCCACCGTCGCATCATTCAGCTTCAGGACCTTCTCAAAAACCTCCAAAAACTTTCGCTTACCAAACCCTGTAGGGCCGTCCGAGGCGGACTCAACCTCATCTAAGAGCGCGCCTAAAGACACCGACCAGGCCGCAAGCTCCGTACTATCAGGCGGCAAAAAAGAACCCTGCTCGGAAAGAAACTCTGATAGTTCCAAAGTTTTTTCGTCGAGCACTTCGAGCTCAGTCTTTTTGGAGGCGGTATTTTCGCTTCGGGAATCCCGACTAAATCGGGATGATGTCCCCACCACTTCCCCTAACAGCTTGCACTGCTCGATAGCTTTCTTCGCCATTTGGGTGTAATTAATAACGCTGACGTAATGCAGGTCTAAGTAAATAATCGTCCGGATAAACATCTCTTTTTTCACTCCCCGGAAACGCTCCTCGCGGGTTTCACAGGGATTGTCCTCAAAAGACGCTGCAATAGCGGCCTTATCCAGAAGCTGCTCGGCATAATCTGAATATCCCTCATTGTTTGGGTCTATCGCCATCAGCCAATAGTAGCAATTTATGTATGCCTCAATCCATTTGCCCGCCACCTCGAACTCAGCGGCCTTATCTATCGCTCTTTGTAGAACCTCTTGTACGAACGAATCAGACAGAAGCTGCTCTTTCTGCGCCTCGTCTGCAAACTCACGCGCCTTGACAATAACCGAAAGCGTATCAACAATATCATTGACATCGTTCACGTCACCGATATCTGCTCCAGGCTCTTCAGTCCCAAAACGGCGTGAGCCAAAGCTCTTCTCGTGCCGGGCTAATTCGGATAACTGTTCTTCGTAAGCAGCCTTTCGCGCTGTCCGGCGTTTTTCCTCTGTCGCTTCATATTCGGAAATAATACCTGCAAGCCGGGTAATTGCTTCACTCCCAGGTTTATCGCTTCGTCCAACAAGCCCTCGCGCACCGGCAAAATCACCTTCGTAAATCTGTGAACAAACCTGTTCAATCAGCGTATCACTCGTGCTGCGCAGCGAGCTACTTCGCAGAGCAGCGGACCCGCCCCCAACGCTTACCGCCGCAGACTGTGACGCCGTCGCATTGTTAGATTGAGCCGTAAAGCCATAACCGGCAAACAACAAAAACGCTGCAAAGCAGCTTAAACCAATTAAATATGCTCTTTTCATACCACCACTCCTATTTCTCGAATTTCTTGAAAATAAATAGCTCATTTTCGATTTCCAATTTCCTGTTTCCGATTTTAAAATTCAATATTACTTCGCTGTTTTGATTCTCCTTTGCAAAACAGCGTGGTAAAATTGACGAACTACAATTTAAACACACTCTGCCGCTTTTCCGGCGCAACCCAAAACGTGCAGCTTATGTTTGACCATCTCTGTAATAGCTTCTCTGCCCGGTCCGAGATACTTACGCGGGTCAAATTCACCCGGCTGTTCCGCATAAACCTGCCTGATTTTAGCCGTCAGTGCCAGTCGCAAATCAGTATCGATATTGACCTTTCAGACCGCCATCTTTGCCGCCTTGCTCACAGCTTCCTCAGGCACCCCCATCGCATTGGGCATATTGCCGCCGTATTTGTTGATAAGGTCGACAAACTCCTTCAGCACGCTGCTCGAACCGTGCATAACCAGAGGAAATCCGGGCAGCTTGTCAGCTATCTTTTGTATTACGTCGAAAGCCAGCTTTGGCTCCTTCTTAAACTTGTAGGCACCGTGGCTGGTACCTATAGCCGCTGCTAAGGAATCAACACCTGTTTTCTCGACAAATTCTTCAACCTGATTCGGGTCGGCCAGGTGTTTGCTTATGTCATCGTCGTCCACACCAACAACGTCTTCCTCTATACCACCCAACTGTCCTAATTCGGCCTCGACCACTACATCCCTGGCGTGAGCATACTCGACCACCTTTTTGGTTACTGCGATATTCTCTTCAAACGGCTGTTTTGAAGCATCTATCATCACTGATGTAAAACCATCATCGACAAATTGCTTGCAGGTCTCAAAATTATCTCCGTGGTCAAGGTTTATCGCGATGGGAATGTCCGGATTTTCCTCGACTACAACATTGATAATCGCCTTTAGATAGCTTATTTTTGCGTATTGTCGCGCACCTCGGGAAACCTGCAGGATAAGCGGGGCCTTCTCTTGGGCCACCGCACTTATAATGCCCTGCGTGATTTCCATATTATTCACATTGAACGCACCAATTGCATAGCCGTTTTTGTAAGCCATCTCGAACATCTTTTTGGTATTAACTAATGCCATAACTTTCTCCTTTATCGATCTACTATTTTCTAAGTTTTCTGCAATCTCCAATAATCAATATCGGACATTCACCCGGGCCGAATCAATAATTAGTACCCTGACGAACCGCCCAATCCCATATATCTACTCGGCCCTATCGCTAATTCCGGCACGCCCTGAAGCCATACGCTAAACACAATAGCTTGCCTGTCTAACGACGAATCCGAACTGTACGTAAAACCATAGTACATCCTGTGATACTGCCTTATAAGCGATATATCACTTCGCAATGCCGCACCGTAGTCAAAATCATACTGTGCAGAATATATCGCCGTATATCGCGGGTCAAGGACGTATGTGGCCGCAAATGTAAACATATTCGAGCCTATTTCGCCAAGACCATTATCAATCCGTCTTAAATACCTGCTCCCTATATAATAACTCAAATCAGGCCAGCGCAGGTGCGAAAAACCAACATTAAGCTGCTGAACCACACCGCTTTGCATATCAAAATTCAAATCAGACAATACAGCAGTAGTATCGCTCAGACGCCAGATATAATCGGCGCCGATATAATTACGCCTCGGCCCAAATATGTTGCCGCTGCGTCTGTCGTACCGGTCTTGTGGATTCAGCAACGGGCTGAAGCTGTTTACCAGCGGAATAAACGGCCTGTTCCAGATGAACCGGTCCGGCCCCGCAGAGGCATCATCAGAATCATTCACCCAGGTAACGTCCATATCCAGCCGCATCCAGTCAACAGTTCGCTGCTTATCACCAATGCCTCTCTTGGTTTGCAGCCGCTGTGAAATACCTACGCTCAATGTATCACGTTGTTCGATTACCGAGTCGCTCTGGGTGTAAGCTACAGCCGTTAAATACGGCCTTATCATATGCCGCAGCTGGTTCAAGTCCCAGAGCTGCGATTTGACATCAGGAAAAACCTTCCAGTACGGTTGCGACGATACACGAACACCGGTTTCACCAAACCAAACACCATCTTCCCTTTCCACCGTTTCACCGTCAAGCTCACTATAGAAACCCTGCCCATCTTCATACGCCACCGTCCCCGCCAAAAAAGGCACCACCTTCGCCTTGCCAATCATCATCGGCATATCAAGCTCGTTTCTCGTTGACATAAACGTAAAGAACTGCTCTGGACCCGCCGGCGCACTATCCGCAGCGTAACGCTGACGGAATCGGCTGACCTGACTGTCACTGTAGAATGTCAGCTTATCGTCGAGAAACGACTGGCCGGTCCAATGGAATTCGGCACTAGGCAGTTCTTCCAGCTCATTGACAAAATCATTTGTTCGAATCTTGCCCAAGAAGGAAAGACCCCAGTTGTCCTCAATACGCTTCATGTGAACCAGAGTCTCCTGCTGCTTACCCACATAAAACTCGTTGCGATAAAAACTCTCAAGAAAATTCTCGTCGGATATATAACTGACCTCAGCGGTAAGCTGCCAGTTGTAAGGAAGAAATTGCCTGTGCCGCCAGCTGAACCGACCGCGAAGCTCACGTTCCGGGTCAAGATTCTTGCGAGTTCTGCCGAGATAGTCCTCACCCTCATCGTTAATTACATAGCCCAAAATCCTGCCGAAATAGTTCTCTTTTTCATAATCGACCTCTATCCCGCTGCCGAAACCGCGTTCGCTGTAATAGTCCAGCGCAAGAGTGGTTTCCGTTCCTTCCGGCTCTTCCAATCCCAGTAACCGGGACAGAAACCATCGCGTCTCGACCAGCGTCCCCCACCTTTCGTCATGCCCGACGTGTACACTTTTGAGCGGAATATCAGACCTTTGCAGATTGCTGCGCAAAAAAGGCCAATAGAAAATCGTCTTATCGTACATCTTCAAACGCACATCACGCATCTGTGCATCGTAGCTGCCCTTGGAGAGCCTGCCCTGCTGTTCGTCAATAGTCGTCGTATCGGTGATAATCACACTCGAAGCAGTAAGTGAAATCTGAGGCAGGTAAAATTCACTCGTTGTCAATGTGATATCATCAGCCGCAAAAATATTTTCCGCCACCTGTTTTAACTTCGCCGCCCTGACATAAATCGGAACCCTTCCGGAGACATCGAAATTCCTCATCACCGCATTTACCGCAAGCGCCTTTTTTGCCTTGAAGTTATAATATATCTCATCGGCCCGAACCGTGCGCCGCCCCTCGGTCATCAAAACATCGCCGCACAAATAAATTGCCTCTATAGCCCCACCGCCAAAAATATCTTCATCACCTGTTCGCTTCTCACCGCTGCCGGGCTCCTGCACGGAACCAAATACAACCGCGTTGTCAGCCTGCAATTCCAGCAGGCCGCCTTCTTCATCCTGTTTTTGCCACAGATAGAGCCTGCCAATCCATGTTCCAATTTTTGCCTTGTCGTCCCACTCGACCTTCGGAGCAACCTCACCGACGCCCGAGTAGTGAATCGGATACCTGAATCGCGGCTCTTTCGCTTCCGGCTCAGCGCCAACTTCAGCCGGCTCTTCCGGCTCCGCTCTCTCCGCCGCCGGCTTAGGCTCTCGTGGCTCGGCCTCAGCACTCATAGGCAAAATCTTAGCCTCCTGCAGCCCCGCAAACGCCTTTGCGTAAAGCTCTAATCCACGTGCCTCGGCTATTTCCCTCTTGTCCGCCGTTACAAAAACTTCGCCGCTGATGCCGAACCGAATTACCATAACCTGCCCTTGCTCAAGCACTGTCTCACTCAGGTCCGTCATCCTGGCGCCTTTGGCTTTCTTAACCGATAAACCGCCCTGCAAATATACCTTTGCTTTATAACCAATACGAGCCCCTTCACCGGCTTTCTGTCCTTGGCGGACTGCGCTTTCCGCCATCCCCGCAGAGCCGGGCACCAGCCACACCACAGCATTATCGCTGGAAAACTCATTAGCCCCAATCGACATCGAAAATCCGTCACGGAAAACCAGAATATGCTCACCCGTGCTCAATTGATGGCTTATAACCGCTCGTCCTGCCATGTGCAAATCCTGGCCCACAAACACCGCGGCTTGCTGGTTTTCAATAGCCAATCCCGGCTTTGCCGACACCAAAACCAAAAAACACAAAATAGGTGGTATATTCTTTCGCATACTCATATACCAATATCGCAGGTATCGCTGGATATACGCAATACGCATCCATGTCCTGAGCGAACAAAGTTTACCCTAAGCGCAGCCGAATGGGTCAAAGAGACGCCATAACGCATCACGAGATTATAGCCGGTCATCCCGACAAAGCCAGCAAAAAGCGCTCTTAATAATGCCAATAACTTGATTTATCTGAAACTTTCCTGTAAAAAAGACCTGCGCAAATAACCCAAACCCACAGAAAGGCTAATATGGCTAAAAATGACTATTCAAAATACCAGAAGGACGTTATATCAGGCTATTACAACAACCTTGATACGATAATGCTCGGCAAACTAAGCGAGCTGGTAACAGAACTCTACTTGGCCGATACGCAGGCCAAGCAAAATCGACTCTGGCAAAGGGCCAACAAGGCTATGATAAAGCTCAAAGTCCCCCCGGCTATCATTGACCACATTATGGAGAAAAAAGATGTGGAAGTTTTAGCCAAAAACCTCCAGGATTGGCTGGCTAAAAAGAAGAAATAACGAAACAGCAATCTATTATTCTACTCCCCCGTTCTTCCTTCGATAATCCTTGCTTGTCCCGATGGTATTCGTCAGGATTCGACATTCAATATTCTCGTATGTCATTGAAAAGTGGCAGGCGGAATTTTACTCCACCATCAATGTCCAGATGGGCGGCATCCTCACACCCCGGCCTGAGCTCGTCGAAGGCTCGTTTGGGCGATGGTTCCTTCTATTTCAGCCAGCTTACACAGCCACGCTTGAATATATATGCAGAGCCGGAGTTAGCTCCCTTGTCGTTGTCGTAAGGTGCCCCAACGATGGCATAGTCCCCATCGATTGAGACCGAACTGCCAAAATAATCCTGGGCTCCGCCGTCCCAGGCAGTTAGCTTGGTCTTCTGCACCCAGCCTGTCCCTTCACGCTTAAATATATATGCAGAGCCGGAGTAAGCTCCATTTTCGTTATCGCCTTTCGCCCCTATGATGGTATAGTCCCCTTTGATTGTGACCGAATTGCCAAAGAGGGCCCCGTCTGTGCCGTCCGAGGCAATCAGTTTGGCCTGCTCGCTCCAGGTTGTACCGCTGCGCTTGTATATATATGCAGCGCCGGAGTTTTCTCCAATGCCGCCATCGTTTTCTGCTCCAACGATGGCATAATTCTCGTCGATTGAGACCGAACTACCAAACGAATTCTCGGTTGAACCGTCCAATGAGGTTAGCTCGGCCTGCTGAGTCCAGCTTTCGCCTTCACGCTTGAATATATATACCAAGCCGAAAAGTGGCCTCGTCGCCACGATAGCAGAGTCCCCGCTGATTGAGACCGCATCGCCAAAACGTTCGTAACGGTCAAGGTTTGGCTTGAATAGTACCGCTTGTTGTCCCCAGCTTGTACCCACACGCTCGAATATATATGCAGAGCTTAACGCCCCCCCAATGGCATAATCCCTGCTGATTGAGACCGAAGGGCCAGTGTAATCTACCCATTGTCTGTTCGAGTAAGTAAACTCAGCCTGCTGAACCCAGCTTGTGCCTTCACGCCTGAATATAAAGAAAGAGTGGGTATCTTTATCGGCTTGTGCATACACGATAGCATAGTCTCCACTGATTGAGACCGAATCGCCAAAGGAATACTCAGTATACCCTTGCGGGGGAGTCAGCTCTGCCTGCTGTGTCCAGCTTGTACCTTCAAGTTTGAATATATATGCAGAGCCATAAACAGCGGCGTGGTATTTACTGGCCACAGAACCAGGCGCCCCAACGATGACATAGTCCCCACTAATTGAGACCGAAGAGCCAAAGTGGTTAAGGGCCGCGCCATCGGAGGCTGTTAGCTTAATATCTTCACAAATCACCGTACTCTCTCTGCCGAAGGCTAATTTCACGTTCGGAATATTATTGCCACAGATCATTCCTGGTGAGGTCGTCCTGGACCAATTCAGCGGGTCTTCGTGCTGACTGTCTGAGCAAGCGTACACACTGCGCTTTCCGCCCGGACGTGATGCCCTGCATCGACCACTCTCAGAATAGGAGCTGTTATTCTGGCTGAAGTCCACCAGCAGGTTGTCTCTGCCGTTGTACTCGAACGGTGTTTGAAACTCGAACTTGTGCCATCCCTCGTTTATAAAAGACTCATTGTTCTGATACACCACTGTCCAGCCTTCTGCATCCAATGAGTAATTATCGGCATCATATTCACTCATGCGGATATGTTTCATCCGAATTGTCCAGCTCTCCATC
>CAZLIO010000148.1:0-4617 GCA_964559025.1 uncultured Pirellulales bacterium
AGATTCTTCGCTTCGCTCAGAATGACAGATTCGCTGTCACTTTAGTTCACTTTAGACACTTTAGTTCACCAGCAAATGGTGTGCCGAAATGCCAAAAAGGGCATTAGAAGGCCGTCAGCAGGACTTTCGATGTGAGAATTGGCGCATAATCAGAAAAACTGTCGAAAAACTTAACACGGGCACGAATTAATCGTCCGCCCTGAGGACTGCGATTAGTATCTGCGACTGTTTTGAAATCGGGCTATCCTGCCGCACCCAATCACCACCCGGCCCAGCTCCCCACCAATAAACAGACCACTTAGACCAGCCCCCGAACGCACTGCGTTGCGTTTGGAAACCCGAGGCCGAAGACAAAATACCACGCAGATAATCCGCCACCACCTTGGCCCGCTTGGCTGAAAGTATCCACTGGTCTTTCTCGGTTGCCTGGTCACCGGCCAAACCAAGAACATAAAGCTTAATTGGTCTGGAATCCGCCATGGCGGACTGCAAATTCGAGCAAAAGTTGCCCAAGAACTGCTTTGCCGAGGCATCCAGGCGTGACACACCGCGTGCGAAGCGAATGTTAGCCACCGAAAAATCAGTTTTCGTTGCAACTACTTCTGACGGCATGGTCTTCATAGACTGGCGCAGCTCATTGAAGAGTTGACGAATTTCCTCCTCTTTTATATGTATGCTCCTGCCTTCAAAAAACTTATCGGGTTTGCTTATGAAATGCTTGATTTTAACATTACCGAAATCGGGGCTTGGCTTTCTACCCAAAAACATGCCAAGTCCAAGGCTTCTAATTGCAAACGAGAAGGAATCCCGGCCCTTGTGAAATATTTCTTCGTCCTGTACAACCGCAAGGCTCAAAAGCATCACAAAGAATGTCAGCAGCAGCGTTACCATATCTGAAAACGTAACGATATATCCCGGAACCTTAGGACCTCTTTCTTCTGTTTTTTTTGAGCGTTGCGTTTTGGCCATTTGGGTCTTAACAAAATTAGAAAGTGCCTAAAGTGAGCTAAAATGCCTAAAGTGAGCTAAAGTTATCATTTTTTAACTTTAATCACTTTAGGCACTTTAGTTTACTTGAATTTTCAATTGTAAATGCTCCGTTCCAACAAAACTATCTCAAGAATACGTTCAGGTTCCGTACTCGCGCGGTCCGTCTCACCACTTCTGAGGCTCCCTCGAGCCAGAGTACTTGCCGCCGAGATGCTGAACCACTTCTTATTGAGGTTATGCTCGGTTGTAAGATATTTCATGACCGCCCAAGCCCGTGACAAACCAAGCTGTTCAGCGTCTTCTTCACTCGCCGGCCCATTTTCGTTAACAACTACACGGCTGGGTATTTCTTTTAAGAATGACGCCATTTTAGTCATAATGCGACGACCCTCAGCCGAAATAAGCGTACCTCTACCCCAAAAGATTCTTTCCGATGAGATTGAGAACACCTTCCGGCTGCGGAAATCCGTGGGCGTATCTTCTTTTAAGTTATCCTTCAATCCTTTAATCAAAGTAGGTTTTTCGCTGCCTTTGATCAGCAACGGTGTCTCTTCAATTTGCTCCGTAGGCAGGACTGCATCTCTACTTGCTTCGTCTGACTGGCTGACCCCAGGAAGAGCGTTAAAAAAAGAAACTTGTAATCTCCGAAAAACTTTCTCATCGAAAGACGAGAAACTCAAAAGAAGCACAAAGAACGTCAACAGCAACGTCATGCAATCACTGAAAGTTACCATCCATTCCGGTGCACCTGGAGCCTCATCGGATTCTGCCTGTTTGCTTCCACGTCCCATTATACAGTAGCCTTTACTTCTTCCCGTCTGCCCTGTGAGATAAATGCCTGCATTTTTTCTCGAACAATGGTGGGGTTATCACCTTGTGCAATAGCGCAGATACCTTCTACAATCATCTCTATAGCGGTTGTTTCTGCTTTGGAATAAATCCCCAATTTGCCTGCTAACGGAATAAAAATCAAATTGGCAGATAACGCACCATAAAAAGTAGTAAGCAAAGCTACCGCCATTCCTCCACCAATCGCATCAGGTGAATCCAGGTTTCTGAGCATCTGAATCAAACCGATAAGTGTACCTATCATCCCAAAAGCAGGAGCGGCCGTCCCCATAAACTCCAAAATCTTTTTGCCGGTCGAATGGCGGTCCTGAAGGTACTGAATCTCTATAGACATAAAGTCCCGAATTTGTTCGGAATCCCGTCCATCCACAAGCATTTGCACGCCCTTGATGAAAAATGAGTTGTCTAAGTTGGGTATCTCCTGCTCCAAAGCCAGCGCTCCGTCACGTCTGTTGATGGCTGCGTAATTAACCATTTTTTGAATCAGCTCCGACTGTGAGGGCACCTTCGCAATGATCGTTTTCTTGACTATCGAAAATATTCCCAAAAACTGCGGCAGTGAAAAATGTATGAGCGTGGCACACAGCATACCCCCTATGGTGATGGCCATTGAGGGAATATGGATGAATATCTGCCAACCGCCACCAGCAATAATGGCGGTTGTAATGACCATAAAACCAAGCAGTATTCCTATTATCGTTGCGATATCCACAGGGCTAATTTCCTTCAACTACCTTTTTTAATCTCCGGGTCAAAAAAGCTGCCAGCTTGGGCTCAGCAGCGGTTATCTCAGCCAATAGTTTGGCTTTGGTCCTATCTGTCATATAGTAGAGAATCTTCACGGCCTCATCAAAGCCACTGCCCTGACTATCAACTTTGTTAGGTTGCGTTTGGCTCGCACACATACTAATCATTATCTTGCCTGCACTGGATGCATCCATCTTGTCATAGGTAGCTGCTATTAATACCAGGTTGTCCTTCTCGGTCTGGGCAACCTCGAGCCTGCTTTTGAGCAGCTTATCGCGTTCATCCTTGAGACCGGTGACGATTAAAGTAAGCTCGACCCGCAGATCATTGAGGTTTTTAATGTCCTCCTTTAACGTATCCTGGGCCCTCTGCAATCTCTGCTCCCATACCTCAAGGCTCTGGAGCTTATCGTTATACTCCTGCATTTTTTCCCTGACCTCAAAGACAAGATTCTTGAGCTGCTTTTCCGTCATAGCTTTTTTCTCTCTGTCGGTAGCCGTGCCTACAGCACCTATCACACCGACTCCCGGCTGGGGTAATTCCGGAACAGTCTCCACGGCGGCAGGTGTCGGCTGACCCGACTCTTCGGAACCGCTTACAGAAGGTGGTCCAGTACGCCACCCCAAGAAAAACGCTCCGGCAAAACTTGCCAGTCCCGCTGCTGCTGTGATTATTATCAGTTTCTTACTCACTGGTTTTCTCCTAACTTTGCGCTCTTCGAACAAATGAAACTGTAGCTCCCTCATCCAATTGTTTTTGCTCAAGTTTCTCTTGTTCCTTTATAAATCGCATCTTTGCTTCGGTTCGTAATCTTTCCAGGCCTTCTTTGAACCTTCTGAGTTTTAAGACTTCCACAATTTTGTCTCTTTGTTGTAACTCCAGCTCGTTCACTTTATCTTCGAGCTTCTTAATTTGCTCATTACTTGCCGCTGAAAACTTTAGAAAAAATTCTTGCTTGCCTAATCGCTTTTTAGGATTTTCCCCGGTTAAACCATTAATTATATCCTCTAAAATTTTCTGCTGCATCAGCAGCTCGCCTCGTGTCTGGGCCAACCTTTCCGTCAGCTCAAGCAATTCCGCTCTGGCTTTTTGTTCTTCCTTTTTCCTTATGTCAAGGACACGCTGTAACCGCCATACAAACCGTTTCATTTAATAGCCTTTTTTTCGCTATTAATTTCCAATTTTCAACTCTCAATACCTGACGAGTGCCCGGAACGCAATTTACCGGGCTTGGGCACCCAGCAGCTCATCCCACGACCGGGTAATAGCAGTCAACTGCTTGACGGTTTCATCAAAATTTGTCCTATCTCGAACAGGCTGAATAAGGAAGTTGTTTATCCTGTCAATCAAGGCTATCGCTCCGTCAATGCGTCGATTGCTGCCCGACGAAAACGCCCCAATGTTTATCAAGTCTTCAGCGTCAATATAAATAGCGTATATTTCCTTGAGCTTCTGTGCGGCAAGTCTGTGCTCTTTGCTGACCACCGCAGGCATCAATCGGCTGACACTCTGTAAAATATCCACAGCAGGATAATGGTTCCTCTCAGCCAATTTCCTCGACAGAACTATATGCCCATCCAGCAGACTCCTGGCACTATCAGCCACTGGGTCCGCCAAATCATCGTTCTCCACCAGGACGGTCAAAATGCCTGTAATGCTGCCGGTTTCGGCACAGCCTAAACGTTCGATAAGTCTCGGCATTAGTGAAAACACGCTCGGACAATAGCCTTTTGTCGCTGGGGGCTCACCCGCGGCAAGACCTATTTGACGCTGGGCCTGGGCAAAGCGAGTAAGCGAGTCCATCATAAACAAAACATTTTTGCCCTTGTCCCTGAAATATTCGGCAATTGTAACAGCTACGAACGCCGCCTTTACTCGCTGAATAGGGGGCGAATCCGAGGTGGCAACGACAACCACGCTGCGTGCCAAACCCTCTGCACCGAGGTCTCCCTCGAGAAATTCCCGAACCTCTCTGCCACGCTCGCCTATCAGTGCTACGACATTGACATTTGCCTCGCTCGAATTGGCAAT
>CAZLIO010000148.1:4627-7726 GCA_964559025.1 uncultured Pirellulales bacterium
GCCAAGCAGAACACTCTTTCCCACTCCGCTGCCCGAGAAAATACCTACGCGCTGCCCCTTGCCAAAGGTTAATACGCCGTCCATCGACCTGATACCCAGAGCCAAAGGACTGGTAATTTTCTCCCGGCTCAAAGGTGGCGGACTACTTGCATCCAACGCCTTCTTATCAGCGCCTGTTAACGGCCCTTTATTATCTATAGGTTCTCCCAAGCCGTTCACAACTCTACCTAAAACACTTTCGCTTAGGGTAATATGGCGCGGAGTAGTCCGGGCGGTTACCGTATCGCCCGGCGATATACCATCTATATGCTCCAGGGGCAACAGGATAAGATGGTCATTCTGGAAACCTACCACTTCAGCCAACACACGCCGACCGTCACGGATCTGGATCCCGCAAAGCTCTCCTAAACCTATTGCCGGACCGGTAGATTCAACCGTCAGGCCGGAGACCCGGACCACAAAACCCTGACAATCCAACAAATTTACATCGCGCAGAGCCGAGTGAAACTTCTCAAAATCAATCAAACTGTTACTAATCTCACTTGTAGCCATAACTCATTCTGCCTTTTTAAGTGCTTTACCAACTCTTTCCAGATGTTCGTTAATCAACGATTCGATTATTCCTTTTGGGCTCTCAAGCAGGCATTCAGCCCGCCCAATCTTTGGGTCAGAAACAAACTTAATGCCGGCTAAGTCGCCGTCTGCTTCATCCTGCTGTGCCTTCTGACATTGCGCACAGTCTTCAGGATTCAAATGCACTACTATATCCTGGCGGGTCGGAGCATTCTTGAGTGCTTCTTTGACGATAGATTCTATTTCATATGCACCATCTTCTACTTTTTGCATCAAAATCTTTCTGGCGATTTCCACTGAAAGTTTGGCAATTTCTTCTTTGTGCTCGACAAATACTTTATCGTAACATTCGTTGAGCTTGGCAACCACGGCATTAAGTGCCTGGTAAGCCTGCGAAAAAGCAGTTTTCTGAACCTCCGAATCCTGTGTCAGAATCCGCTCGGCATTTGCTGCTGAATCGACTCCACCACGACCGGCGGAATCATCCATAATTTTGGCCGAGGCGATCGGCTTCTCAAGATGGACTGTAAGCGTCTGCGTCATTCTGTTACCGCCCTGCTAATCTAAGTTTACCCTCCTCATTGGCATCTCGCAGCGGACCGACAACTTTTTCTCTGGCATCAAGAACTTCTTTTTCCAGCGGCTCCTGCATCAGTGAAATTTCTTCGTCAAGCATAGCCACAGCCCGCTCAGATATATTTGAGCGTATCTTTTGCACAATATCTTCATCGGCTCCATAAAGGGCCACCGCCAATTTCCCAGGCTCGACGGATCGCAGCGCCTCCTGCATAGACCTGTCTGCTATTGACGGAATATCTTCCCACGTTATCATCAAACGCCTTACCATAGTGGAGGTTTCTTCATCATGTTTGCTGAGCTCATCAAGCATTCGGTCTCGCAGGTCTTTTTCCAGACCACTTAACACAATAGCCAGTTTTCGTAAAGTCTGCTCCGGTTTTTCCGGAAGAGCCTCTCCTTTGAAACTCTCCAGCCGTTCGCTAAATGTAAATGCGATCCGCTGCTTCACTCCGCTGCCAACCAGTTCCGGATTCGTCATCCTGCACACAGCTTTAAGTCGAGCTTCTTCGCTCAAACGCGCTAGGACATCCTGGCTTTTCTTTGGAGTTAGCTCTGACAGCACCACAGCTATCGTCTGTGGATGTTCACCTTCCAACGCAAGAACTAATTCGTCCGTGCTTGCCAAACGAATATCCATAAACAGGTCTTTATTTCCCGTAGCCTTTTTGACCCGGGATTGGATTTGCTCGGCCCTATCTTTGTCAAGAACGTTTACAAGCAATTCGTCGAAGAAATTTTTAAGATTAAATCTATAAGCTTGATTTTTTTGAAGTGAGCTACAGAACTCATGGGCAACTTTCGCTTGTTCTCTGGCATCGCCCTGCTTCGATGCGTCGATTCGCGCAAGCTCCATAGCAATCTCCTGAATTTCTTCGGCATTAAGTCCCTTGAGCAGCTCAGTAGCAGTTGCACTATCCAGACTCATCAACAACATCGCAGCTTTTTGTTTACCCGTCAACATCGCTTACTTAATCCCTTTTTTGAATTTTTCGCGCTAATATCTTTCCGGCGATTTTTTACTACCGGCAATATTGGCCTGAAATTCTATCAGGCATTACATTCTTCTTCTATAAATGCAATCTCACCTCTTTCATTCATTTCGCGCAAGACCCGGACAATTTCCTCTCTGGCTTCTTCAACATCTTTCTTTTTGTAAGCTGACATAAATATCGCTTCCTCTTCCAGCATAACAGCCATTGGCTCGGAGATATTGGATTTTATTTTCCGAAAGAATCTATCGTCGGCCTTGACTAATGCCAGCCCTAACTTGCTTACATCAATTCGCCGCAAGGCCTCTTTCAACGACCCCTCAGCAATTTGCGGAATGTCATCCCATACTATCATCAAGTCAGCCACCGTTTCACCGGCCTGCCTGTTTTTTCCCTGTATGGCGCCGAGCAGACCATCTCGAATCTCTTTACCCAGGTTTCGCAAAACAACAGCCAATTTTCTCAAAGACGGTTCAGACTGTCCTGCTGCGGCCTCGGCCTTCGCCGCGACGAGTGTTGGTAAAGGTCCGCCTGGGCTCCCCTTCTTGCTTTCGCAAGAAAGCACGGGAGCGGCAATAGCCTCAAGACGTCTGCAAACAACTTCTGCTGTCCGGGTCTTTGCTTCGGCGCTCATAACCCCACAACTGCTCATCCTGTTGACAACACTAATTCGGATACCCCAGTCCAAAAAGCTGAGCACCTCCGAGTTTTTCTCCGCCGGCAGTTCTGATAAAACCACCGCGGCAGTCTGAGGGTGCTCATTCTCCAGAATTGTTGCTACCGTTTGAGAGTCGGCGGAACGAATAGATATGAAAGGGTCGTCTTTGTACAGCAGCTCCTGTATTCCGGTCTGGATCTGCTCTGTCTTCTCTTCACCTACGGTACTCTTCAATAATGCTTTTAGAAAACCTTTAAGACGAAAACCATGGTTGGTCTGCAGTGAATTACAGAACTGCCG
>CAZLIO010000149.1:0-7703 GCA_964559025.1 uncultured Pirellulales bacterium
CCGAGTTCCTGCGCATATTCGGGAGCCGGGCCTATTTTGATGTCTTTATCGAAATTACGGACCTGAAGGAAAGTAAACAATTTATCGTTCGGCCCTTGCGATATAGCTGCACCTGGCTGTGCTGGTCGGTGGTACCGAGGGCCTTGACTGGTGTGGGACCAATATGAACATCGTTCCCGGTTAAATCTTCTTTTTTGCCGAGGCTTTCCGCCCAGAGCTGCCTGTACCAATCGGCTAAGTCTTTGAGGTGGTAACTATATGGCATCATTACTGATATTTTTTTGTTGTTATTGTAGAAGTGGTAGTTTATTGCGGCATTGATTGCAGCAGGATTTTTTTTGAAATCTTCGCACTTGACTCTGGTATCCATATCGCGGGCACCTTCCAGAAGCGAGTCGATGTCGATTCCACACATAGCGGCACTGAAGAGGCCGACCGCACTTAAAACACTAAATCGGCCGCCAATACCCTCCGGTATTATAAGGCTTTTAATACCCGCATTTTTAGCGATACTACGAAGAATGCCCTTATTCGCATCTGTAGTCGTGATTATTTGTTTTTTACAATCGTCGGGTCCGAGTTTATCCAGGAGCAATTGACGAACAATCATAAATTGAGCTGCGGTTTCTGCAGTCCAGCCGGACTTACTGATTACATTAAAAATCGTCTTATCGAGCTTATCACCGAGCCAGTCCAGAAAAGACGACAGTTGCTCAGGGTCAATGTTGTCAAAGACGAACAGGCGCGGGCCGGCCCTTTGATTCTCATCAATATTGTGCATATAGGGATTCAGGGCCGTTTGCAAAGCAATATTGCCAAGGGCAGAGCCGCCAATACCGAAGACAACGAGATTTTCACATCGACCTTTTAATTCCTCAACCAGCTCCTTGACCAGTTGAGCGATTTCCGAGTTATACGGGAGATCCCTGTATGGAGTCTCACCAGCCTCTCTTTCCTTATTCAACTGTTTAATTAAGGGCGAGGTTTTTTCAGCGAGGTCTTTTAGCTGCTCAGGCGAGATGCCGTGCTCGCCACCTATAACATCTGCCATAACATTTTTATAGTGGATTTTAATTTCCTGTTTCGGCACTAATCTATTCCTTTCAAAATCGTTCTAAAAGTTTCTGCTTCGCTAATATTTCATCTGTGTATCCATCATTTGAACTGGTGACCTTTGAAAGCCTTTTCTTTATCGACCCAGCCGCCCGGAACGTTCTCTGTGTGAGCTTTCTGTGCATAAGCCTTCATCTTTGCCAGGATGTCTGGGTACTTATCTGCTATATTGTTCTGTTCGCCAATGTCCTTACTGAGGTCGTACAATTCGAATGCTTTGTTCTTGCCCGGCTGAACGGCCTTCCAGTCACCCATTCGCACAGCCGTCTGTCCTCTGAACTCCCAGTAGAGGTATTTGTGTTTTTTCTGCTTGCGGCCTGCGCTACGCTCGCCAAACAGTGTCGGAATGATTGATATTCCATCAATATTATCCGGGGGCTCGACCCCGGCAAGTTCCGCCAAGGTCGGTAAACAATCCGCGAAATACCACAAATGGTCATTGACAACCCCGGCTTTAATCCTGCCGGGCCAACGCACAATCATCGGGATTCGCAGGCCGCCCTCATATAAATTTCCTTTTTGTCCTCGAAAATGCCCGTTGGAATCGAAGAAGTGGTTGAAATAGCGCGCTCCGCCATTATCGCCACAGACGAATACAATCGTGTTATCGTCAATTTTGAGCTCTTTGAGCAAAGCGAAAATCTGTCCGATTTGGCGGTCGCACATATTTACCATAGCTGCGTAAACTTTCGCATCGTTTGGCATTCTGGATTCGGCCGTCCAGGGTTTATCTTTGAATAACTGCCAGGAAGGTTCATCCTCAGGAATCCCCCATCGGCCGTGCGGCGGGGTCCAGGCACAATAGCAGAAAAACGGCCTGTCTTTATTATCACGAATGAACTTTATGGATTCGTCAAATATCAGGTATTGTGAGAATTGTTTTCCCTGGTAGAAATCACCGGTGTTGCCCTCAAGAGGCACTTTCTCGCCGCTTCGAATAAGGTAGTTGGGGAAATACGAGTGGGCGTGGACCTGATGATAGTAACCGAAGAAGATATCGAAGCCGTGCATCTCAGGAACGCCCGTTGTTCCGCGGTCGCCGCAGCCCCATTTGCCGAATCCGCCGGTGGCATAGCCGGCTTTTTTCAGCACCTCGGCAACGGTAACGTCTTCGGCCCGCAGCGGCACGCCGCCGGGATTGGTCCGTACGGTTGTGTGTCCCGTGTGCTGGCCGGTCATCAATACACTGCGGGTCGGCGCACAGACCGGAGCCCCCGCCAGCGCTTGAGTGAAGCGCATGACTTCCGCTGACATCCGGTCGATGTTCGGGGTCTTGAGATATTTGTTGCCCATACAGGACAGCTCAAAGTAGGCAAGCTCATCTAACATTATATAAACGATATTCGGTTTTTTACCTTTCGAGAGGCCCTGTTGCGTTTGAGCACACGCCGGCAAAACTAATGCCGCTGCACCACAGCCTGCCACTTTCAAAAAATCGCGACGTTTCATAAAATTTCCCTTACAAAAAATAGCAGCCGGAAGTTCGCATTCCTGATTGCCGATTAGTCTTCACTCTTTTCTATTGCTGCCGGTGCTCCGAAAAACTTCTTTAGACGTTCTGCGTCGAACTTAAGCTCCCGCTCGTATGTGTAAACACCGTTTACTTCCTGCTCGATGTCGGTAAGCTGCGTGTAGCAATAGCCAGCAATATTGGGATGGCCGGTAAGAATAAGAGTCAGCTTGCCAATCAGCTCTTCAACCTCCTCAGCACTTTTGCCGTATCCCCACTGGTTCCTGTTGTTGCCGGCTGGTTCCCTGGTGGCGTGCTCTTTGGTCCAGAAGGTCCCGCCGTATTCATCCACCGAGTATGGCTGTCCCTCATAAGGGGCGGATATCTCGGGGAAGCGAATAGAGACGTCCTGCCCATCGGGTGCGACCGAAGCATAACGCTGGCGGAACGTCTCAGGGTTCTGGTCGTAGTCGTGCACGGTGAAGATGTCTGTCTCAACGTGGACATATCCACTGGCATCGTTGATTGGGCGTGTCGGGTCCAGTGCACGGGTCAGGTCCACCGTTTCTTTCACTGCACGGCGATGAATCTCAAAACGAGACCTGGCGGCACCTGCTGTTTCATTGAAAGGTGTCCACGCTACAATTGAAGGATGGTTCAGGTCACGCATAACCACCTCCCGCCATTCGCGCTGATGGTTGTGAACCCCCTGTGGATTGGCGAAGGAATGGGAGCCTCCCCAGTCACAGAACTCACCCCAGGTCAAATATCCAAGACGGTCGGCCCAATAATGGAATCGCTCCTCGAAGACCTTTTGATGAAGGCGTGCGCCATTAAAGCCAACAGCGAGCGAACGCTCAATGTCAGCCTTGAGCTCCTTGTCACTTGGTGCTGTCCAGATGCCATCCGGATAAAATCCCTGGTCGAGAACATGCCGCAAAAAGATGGACTTGTTATTGAGATAAAATTTGTTTCCTTCTATGTGAAATTTGCGAAGCCCGGCGTAGCTGTTCACTGAGTCTATTACACGATCGCTTTGTAGAAGCTCGAATCGGAGTTTATAAAGATATGGGTCGTCAGGGCCCCACGGCCGGGGCTTTTTTACATCCAGTACCTGAGCAATGCCGCCGGCTGACTGTGAGCGAACCGAGGTGAGCTTTTTGCCTGCAGTGGAAAGGAGAATAGCTCGAAACTCCATGCCGCGGCGGTAGTTATTAATAACGGTTGTCAAAACAAAGCGGCTGTTGTCGAGGTCGGGCACAATGCGAACAGATTCGATGAAACTTTTCGGCCGGGCCTCTAACCAGACAGTCTGCCAGATGCCTGTAGTCCGCGTATAGACAACTCCGTGTGATTCAAGCCTCCTGCTTTGTTTGCCTGCCGGCTGGACGTCGGAGCGCACATCATCGAGAGCGCAGACGAAAAGATCGTTCTTGCCCTTGCGGAGCGCATTAGTAATCTCAAAGCAAAATGACGAGCTGCCCCCGTAGTGACGACCAACGCCGGTTCCATTGACCCAGGCCCGGCAGTCATAATCGACCGCGCCAAAGTGTAAAAAGACCCGTTTGCCGGCCCATTGTTTCGGAACGGTAAATTTCCTGTGGTAACAAACCTCGTTCATAAAGTTTGTATATTCGATGCCGGATAGTTTGCTCTCCGGGCAAAAAGGAACGATAATTTTTTTATCCAATCGTGTGCCGTCCTTCGGCCAGTCCTTCTCTGTGCCGGAGAAGCCGAGGTCGAAACCAAAGTTCCATTCGCCGTTCAGGTTCAGCCAAGTATCCCTGTAAAATTGGGGCTTGGGATGTTCCGGGCGGGGAATCTGCTTCTGCGTTTTTCCTGCGCTATTCGCCGCAGTAGCTGTAAGGAACACTAACAGCAACAACACAAAGCGGGATTTTTCGACCCAATTCATAAACAAACCAGTACCTTTCATAATGTCTCCTTTCATCAGCCATTCACAAATCTTATCTGGAATAAAGCAACTTTGGTGAGATTATAACGTGCTGGAATTGATATGCAATTGCTTTTCAATGCCCATCTTCACTTTGCATCGAAGTAGTCGGTAAGTGCGTACACCTCATTGTTAAGTTCATCCATATCCTCAAGCAGTGTAACATACGGCTTATACTGATAATCAATTATTCCTTTATTCGAATCGCGGTTAGATGGGTCGGTACTTAAATCTTCCGGATTGTTGTCTCTGAATTTAAACCAGTGCCAGCCGACGCAGCATTTGGATTCGAGCAATCCCATTGTGAAATGCTGATAAAACCTACCCCTGTCCTTCTGCGTCGGGACCAGCCATCCTGCACCGGAAACGTTCGGAAGGCCAGAATCATGTCCTTTTGCGTAGAACTCCGTAATCATAAACGGTTTGCCCGCTTCCCGGCTCCACATCGCCATCCTCTCCGGGTCCGGCTCCCACGCACCATAATAGTTTACCGCCACCACATCCAGATACCTTCCGGCTGCCCTGAATATATGCGGCAGACTAAGTGCCCTTCCGTGGAACCTCGAACCGAGACATAAATGGTTCGAATCATACTTGCGAATCGCATTCGTGGTTATCCGGTAGTACTCCTCGAACGCATACACAATAAAAGCCTGCCTGTCTGCATCAGTTATGTCTTTTGGCGACGCTTCTTTTCCTTTTCTTTTATTGAGCCATTTTTTGGCTGCCTCGCAGCCATATCGAAGGTCCGGGTTGTTCATATCAAGCTGCAGGGACCTTTCTAACATATCAGAGACAACAGGCATCTCATTATCCGAAAAATGTCCTATCAGCCATGGGTCGTCTTTGGTTGCTGAAAGCTGCTTAGCGTATTCATCGCAAAACTTTTCAAAATCCGGATGAAATACCGGAATACATCTGTTAGGGTATCCGAGATGTCCCGGCTCCTGCCAGACAAGCTTCTTAGACCTGCCGAACGACCCCATGAAATTCCACGAAAGTGTGTATACCGGAGGCTGCGACGCTGTCCGCAGGAGCTCTGCATCCGACCATCCGCCGATTCCGTTAAAGCCATGTTCTGCAAGAAGCGCGGTAGTAAATTCCGCCCACTTTTCCCACGTGCCGAATTTTTCTTTAGCCGGTTTCCAGCTTATCTCGGATCTTCCCCTGCGTACAGAACATACGCCGATATGAACGAACAGGTTACCCTCAGGGTCAACGAGCCACCATCTGCCTGCCACCTTCTTTGGATAAAAATAACCTTTTGCCTCGGCCTTGCTGTCAACTCTTCCGCCATATTTGCTGCATGGGATTTTCTTTGAGCCGGGTTGGAAATCGTCCAGCAGCTCTATGGTGCGGGTATCACGCAGCTTCCAGTCTTTGTCTGCGGGTTTCCTCTTGACCGGCACTTTGATATACTTTTGCTCGGAAGCTCCCCTGCCCATACTTTCGGCCTGAGCGGAATTGCACAAATCGCGCGTTACGATAAAAAACAATGCAATAAGAATAAAAACACGAAATACTTTACGCATCGCAAACCTCTTTAGAAATCGGCTCAAAACGCAAAATGTCATTCTGAGCGCAAAGAGCCTTTAGCCCTGAGCGCAGCCGAAGGGGAAGAATGTTCTATTGTAAGTAAACCAGACCCTTCGCTTCGCTCAGGGTGACAGTTTAGAAATAATTCATTAGTCAATAAGACACTCGGACTTTTGCAAAATACACGACGATTTATGACCTGACATTTTTCAATCGGACGTCTATCGTTTGCTTTTTGGTTTTATCGAACTGGAAGTTTCCGGTTAGTTTTCGGCCGTCAATGCGTACGGCAGCTTCGTATTGTCCTAAAAATCCGCGGAAGCGGGCTTGGCCTCCTGCCTCGACGGTTGTTTTGGTTTGCGTCCACCATTTACCTTTTATGAGCCGTTCTAATTCGTTGTAAGCAGGCTTAGGTGTCATATCATCTCGCACAAGTCCGGCCGGTGCCCGCTGCCACGCGTTCTGGTCGGTGAAGTCCCACCAGGTAATGGCCTCGACGGCAGGATGAGAAAAAAGAACGCGATAAAACTCAGCCACCTGCTCGGCCTGCCGTTTTTCTCCTTCGGATGTGCTCAACCAGCGAAAATTGGGGTCTTTGCGTTTTTGTCGGAGCTCCCAGCCCTGCTCGCCCGAAACAACTGTAGTCTCGGTGAAATGCAGCGGTTTTCCAAATTTTGCAAATCGTTCGCAGACTTCCCATGCCTTCTGTGCGCCCCAAGAGCCGCCGTGCATGTGTGATTGTATGCCGATGACATCGTAAAGAGATTGTCCGCTGTCATCGACCAATTCTGTAATCACCTTTTCGACATAAGATGGGTCGGTTCGATAGTCGTTGATCAGCAGTGTGGCTTTGGGGTTGGCCTTGCGCGCACTCTTGAACGACTCGCGGACGTATGCCCCGACACCCATTTTGCCGATGGCCTCGGTCAATATTGGCGCACGCTCCTTGCACCCTGGGCGGTCGTAATGTGTTGCCTCGTTGACTACATCCCAGATGTCGATTTTGTTTTTGAAGCGTTGGGCGCAGCGCCCAATCCTGTCCAACTGTAATCGCATCGCTGAGTCAGGGTCCTTGGGCAACCAGGGCGGCTGGGCGTAATTCCAGGCCAGCGGGTGTCCCTTGGTCGTTATGTTGTGGGCCTTGCACCAGCGGACAATCTCCTCGGTGCGGGCGTCGTCCGGTTTGCCGCGTTGTCGCTCGTAATTCCACCAGTAGAAAGGCAGCGTAGCGAAATTCAGCAGCGCAGCAAAACGCTCCGCATAGGCAGCGTTATCATCCGCTGTCCTGCACCTGTTCAGCTTGAAGATATTGCAGCCGAAAAGAAACTTGTGCCTCTTTTGTTCTATACTCACAATTGAACCGTTTTTAAGCGATTTCCCATCCGGCCCAAGAAGTCTCAAGGCTGCACTACCCATACGATATTTCTCAATGCGGGTATCGACCTCGTCCAAAATCCGATCTTTTTGTTCCTGAGCGGTGAGCAAAGGCATTGGCAACGCTAACGAAGCCGCACCCAATCCCGTAACTTTAAGAAAAGTTCTCCGATTCATAAGATTTCCCTTTCGTACGAGTTTTAGAAGAAAACCCTGCCTAAAAGGCGGGGCTAAGAGCCTATCCGAATCACTATTCGCTCTCGCCTGTCATTCCTT
>CAZLIO010000150.1:0-7694 GCA_964559025.1 uncultured Pirellulales bacterium
CCGTACCGATATGGCCAAGGTCCCAGCCGAAAACCGCAGGGAATTTGCCGCAGACCCTGTGTACGTCGCTGTCAAAATCGTTCTCGGCAGACTTCCATCCCACCCCATAGGCCAGCGTATCTTCATGGCCGAAGAGGATACCATCCTGCGCCACCTTGTGCAGGTTTCGATAGAGGGCCTTCGTCTCGGGTGTGGCGAGCGGATCGGTCAGCTTGAGCGCCGTATTAGAATTACTCTCGGCTCCGAGAGCGACACCCAACGTCAACAGCACAATCCAGCAAACGATTGACCTTTTCATGTCTTCTCTCCTTTCTTCAAAATTGTTCTTATTTGCAGAATACTTCTAATCGATCTGCCTCCACCAGGAATTGGTTAGATTTTTCTTAATCAATTCACATCGCTGTTCAACGCATTGACTCGAACACAGCCCGTCCGGCGGCGTGTTAGTAACATAGTCCAGCAGCCTGTCCACCGTACTGGTCGCGACATGGGTTCGCGTGTCGGACGACCCGTAGTAGATAAACACTTCACCATTATCGCGGGCGACCCAGCCGTTAGAAAAGAGCACATTGGAGACATCGCCTACCCTCTCATCCCCCTGTGGCGCCATAAAATACCCGCCTGGTTTGGCGAGCAACTTCCACGGTTCGTTCAAATCGGTCAGGAACATATACAGAACATATCGGTATCCCGCCGCTGTATCACGTACACCGTGGGCCAGATGAAGCCATCCTTTTTTTGTCTTTATGGGAGTCGGGCCCTGGCCGTTCTTACCTTCGGTGATTGTATGATAAACGCAGCGGTCTATAATCACTTCCTCGGAAATCCCGGCCTGCTCGACATCCTCGCACAGACCCCAGCCAATCCCCTCGCCGGTTCCGGTCGATTTGAAGTCGGCCATGGGCCTTGTGTAAAAGGCGTACTTGCCGTCGATGAGCTCGGGGTGCAGCACACAGTTGCGTTGTTGGGCCGATGGGGTTTTTAGATCGGGCAGTCGCTGCCACGATTTTAAGTCCTTAGTGCGTGCTATGCCACAGCGGGCGATGGCGGCCGAAGGGTCTTCCGGGTGAGCCGGGTCATGAAGCTCGGCACAAAACGCCCCGTAGATCCAGCCGTCCTCGTGTTTGGTCAGGCGTATGTCATAGACGTTGGTCTCCTCAGCATCTGCCTGCGGCATCTCGACAGGGTAGTCCCAGAATCGAAAGCGGTCGATACCTGTGCGGCTCTCGGCGACGGCGAAGAACGACTTGCGATCGGCTCCCTCAACCCGCGCCACCAGATAAATCTGGCCGTTGAGTTCTATGGCACCGACGTTGAAGGTGCTGTTGATTCCCATGCGTTCGCAGAGGAATGGATTTGTGGCGGGGTCGAGATCATATCGCCAGAAAACAGGGGTGTGTGCCGCTGTAAGCACGGGGTAACGATAACGCTCGACGACACCATTTGTGTCACTCGTCTTTTCGTTAGGCCGTTCGATCAGTGTTTCATAATCGGTCAAGAGCTTCTTGACTCGTTCGTTGTATTCATTTTCCTTCATTGATTCGGTTCTCCTGCCATGTTATACCGGTTTTAGCTCGCCAAAGTTATCTGCGCCAGTCTTCCGATTACCTCCAAACATGCTCGCACGCTATGATAAGGCCCCTTCCACTGCGATACCTTCGGCTCATTCGGGTCGGGACAGCCGGTCGGGTCGATTCGCCAGAACCAATCCCCATGCTCCTTGTCAACAAAGTATTTTTCAATGAAGGCCCACGCCTTTTGGGCCGCTTCTAAGAACGACCGCTCACCAGACAGCTCGCAGGCGTTCAGAAAGCCCACGACGCTCTCGGCCTGCGGCCACCATTCTCTGTTCCGGTCAGTGACCCGCCCTGCCTGCCCTTCGTAGCATAGACCTCCATCGTCTTCGAGCCCCTCGGACAGCGTGACCTGGGCCAGTCGCAGAGCCAAATGGTGAGTCCGTGACGTCACATTAGGGTCACTTAGAACTTCGGCGGCCTCGCACAATAGCCAGCTTGCCTCGATATCATGGCCGAACGTATAGTTGGCCGACCTGGGTTGCCACGACTCATCAAAAAAGTGGTGCAAGTGGCCCGTGTCAGGGTCCGCAATCCGCTTATCGAATATGTTGACGAGTTCAGTCAAACAGTCGCGGAGCCGGGTATCCGGCCGGACGCGATAAAGATTCGTATAAGCCTCCAGCAGGTGCAGGTGATTGTTCATTGACTTCTTCTCGTCCATGTCTTTGTCACTGAGCCGCAAATCCTCGGCAACAGACCAGTCCCGGTTGCAGACCTCGACATACCCCCCAAAGGTCTTATCCCGACTGTGTGTTTCGATCAGCTCGAACACCTGCTCGGCGTGTTGGAGTGCCGAAGGTTCTCCAAGGGCCTGGTAATATTCGACCAACGCATAGATATAGAACGCCTGACCGTAAATCTTTTTCGTACCATCCAGAAGGTTCCCTTCATAGTCAACTTGCCAGAAAGCCCCGCCGTGTGAAGAATCTCTAAAGCAGGTCTCAAGATAATCGTAAGCACGCTCGGCCATATTACGACACCGGGGTTCTTTATTAAATCGGTACAGGGCCGAATAGGTCCAGAGGAGCCTGGTGTTCAGGATTAATCCCTTTGGGGCTTTGGGGTTAATTATTCCGTCGTTGGACATCCGGCCAATAAATCCACCGTGTTCCGGGTCCACCACCCTTTCAAGCCAAAATGGAACAAGGTTGTCCTCCAGCTCGTGCCTTACAGACCCACCGAATTGTCGCATTTTTTCATGTGACATTATTATCCCGCATGAGCCGGGGCTTCATTACTTTTCACTGGGAAGATGGTCAAACCAGCTCTTCTTTAAAATCGCTGTTGTTGCGGCCAAAACAAGCAATGCGCCAAGAATGCCCTGGGGCCGTTGAATCACCACATAAATGGGCAGCGCCACAAGGGAGGTCTGCCAGATGATGCCTACAATTACATTGAACCAGTGACGGCCGCAATCAGTATTAGGCTTAAAGCCGGGCTGCTCGGCCTTTATCTTGTCTGCGATGGGCTTCCAGAATCCCCAGGGGCGAACAGTCATATAAAAGTTTTTGAGGATTTCTTCATTCTCCGGCTTAGTCAGAAGTGTGCCGAGGAAACACCCCAGAGCCGAAAACAGAAAGATGGCAGGAAAAGCATAGAGTGTATTGGTTCCGGGCCAGAGGTGCTTCACTATGGGAGGGACTACCAGTGCCCCGAGGGTCCCGATGATCATTCCCCAGAAAAAACCGAATCCGTTGAATCGCCACCAGTGCCATTTCAGTACATTGGCCGCTACATAACCCCCATACAGTCCGCCTACAATCCAGAGTGTAACTTCAGTAATGGTCTCTGTCAGAAATCCGAAAACAATACCGACGGCCACCACCAATACAGTTGTAACATAGCTCATTTGGACCTGTACCTTATTGGAGGCCGCTGGGTTGATAAAGCGTTTATAAATATCATTCACAATATAAGCTGGTCCGGCGTTAACCGTCGCCGCAAATGTGGACATAAACGCTGCCAGCAATCCGGCCAACAACAGTCCGGTCAGGCCCACCGGAATGATAGCACTTTGTATGACAACCGGAAGGATCTGTTCGAAATCCGGCTGTGCACCTTCTTGTATGGCGGTTGTCCATAAGCCCTGAAGCGTTTCACGGAGTGGGCCAAGGGCCAATATAGTCAAACCCGCTATCAACATATAACGAGGAACATACAAGACTACGTTGACCGTGGCACTCATCAAAGATGCTTCCCTGGGATTTCGTGTCGCCAGGACACGCTGCATATCGTAGTTGGGTGCCGGGCCGGCTATACTGGCCAAAATCCCCTTGAACAGCATGAGCATCATGATAACGGTAAAAAGAGAAAACCCGTCCTTTGTGATACTGGATTGGATCATGTCAAACGCGCCGGACCAGTTTAAGTCGAGTCTCCATCCAAAAAAGAGGTTTTGCCATCCGGCCGGCACAACGGCATCTATCATCTCGGGTCTGACATGATAGATGGCAATCACACCCACCGCTATGGAGGCGATAGTCATAATAGTGAATTGCAGGACTTCGGTCAGAACGACACTGAACATACCGCCCTTGACTACATAGAGAGTCGTTATGGTTAGGATTATAAGCGCATAGGTATTCTGGTTTAGCCCCCACGGCAGAAGGATCTGAGCAAATTTGCCGATGCCTTTGAATGCATAAGCAATCATCCCAATCACATTTATCAGGGCAAAGAGTACCACACTTATATGGGCCAGATTGGCCCCGGTGCCCCGGCCAAACCGGGTTTGTATCCACTCGGCGCCGGTCAGCACGTTAGAACGCCTCAACCACATGCCGACATAGACCATCAGAAAGATCTGGTTAAATGTCGGCCAAACCCAGGGAATCCATACGCTCTTAAGGCCATAGACAAAACATAAATACACCAGCCACATGGTCCCCGTGATGTCAAACTGACCTGACGCGTTCGAGATGCCGAGAATATACCACGGCAGGCTTTTCCCCCCGAGAAAATAAGAATCAAGGTCCTTGGAGGCTCGCCTGGAAACCCAGAAGCCTATCACAACCGTTATTACCAGATAGGCAAAGATGATAACAATGTCAATACTATATAAATCCATGTGTTATCTTTGCACAAGTATAAATAATCAGTCGTATTTTGACAGCACAGTAATGAAAAGAGTAGTGAGTTTATCATCTTTGACGGCATTTGCATAGAAAGAACAGATTATACCTTCGGAATACTGTGCATGGCGTCCTCTCTGGGTGAAAGACATTTTAAATTAAGAGCTTTGGCTGTCAGAGGGAATTGTCAGTTAGTGCTTCTCATTTTATTGGCTCTGTGCCTCGGATTCGCGGTTTTTTGTAACGAGTGATAGAGCCATCCTCACTTTTTCTGTTGTACTTTCTTATTCCAATGTGTACACTTAATTTTCCCGGTTTCATAAGTCAACAACGAAAATAACAATGAAGGGCAAAAAAATTATGGAAAACAGCATCACTCAACGACGTCAGTTCTTGAAATCCACCGCGGCAGTCGGAATGGGATTGGTCATTCTACCCACCGGTACGCTCTCCGGCGCCAACGCGCCCAGCAACAAGCTCAATGTAGCCCTGATCGGTGTGGGGGGCCGGGGTCGGGCTCACCAAGGTCCCATTTCAAACGAGAACATCGTGGCCCTATGCGACGTGGACGAGAACCACCTTGCCACAGCCGCCAAGAAGTTCCCGAAAGCCAGGCATTACGTCGACTGGCGCAAGTGCCTCGATCAAAAAGGCCTGGATGCAGTTATCTGTTGCACCACGGACCACACGCACGCGTTCATCGCCAACTGGGCTATGAATCGCGGGTTGCATATTTTCTGCGAGAAGCCAATGGCCAACTGCGTGCAAGAAGCACGGGTAGTGCGCGCGACCTATCTCAAGAACAAACACAAGCTTGCCACACAGTGCGGCACGCAGCGGCATGCCAATCCGAACTTCAACCGTGTGCGTGAACTGATTGTGGATGGGGCCATCGGCGAGTTGTCAGACGTCTATACATGGGGCAACCGCCAAATCCCCCGGCCCGGCTACCTGCCCGCCCAAGGCGAACCGCCGAAGCATCTCCATTACGATTTGTGGATCGGGCCATCGCCCTGGCATCCTTACAATCCGGGATACATTGGTGGTTGCCTGAAGTGGAACATGTACTGGGACTTCGGCAGTGGCCAGATCGGCGACATGGGCAGCCATACGATGGATCTGGCCTGGAACGCGATTGACACCGACCTGCCGACATCGGCCCAGGGCAAGGGCGATCCATTCAACCCCGACGTCACACCTGTCAAGCTGGAGATCCATTTTGACATGCCGGCGAATAACTGGCGCCCGGCCATACGTTTAAGCTGGTACCAGGGCGGCGCCATGCCCAGATCGCCCAAACCTTACGTTGACTTGAACAAGATCGGACATGGTGTGATGTTCAAGGGCAGCAAGGGTTATGTCATTGCCGATTTTGGCTCGCGACTGGTACTGCCTTTTGGTAACGACGCCGATCTGACATACTACAAGAGACGCAGCGAGGACGAGGTCATCCCTGACATGGGCCACTTCCAGGAGGAATGGACCAATGCGTGCAAGGGTGACCTTAAGACCTCGTGCGATTTCGAGTACAGCTGCAACCTGATTGAGACGATGCTCCTGGGATTGGTGGCCTATCGCGTCGGCAAGAAACTCGAATACGACGGCGCCCGTGGGCGAGTTACTAACAGTGCTCAGGGCAACGATCTGCTCAGCCGCCAGTATCGCGCCGGCTGGACCCTTCACGGCTGACGCTGGTGATAAAGTACGGACGCATAAGATCGGATCCTATAACAATTCATTCAGTATAGGCTCTTTTTTCTTACAGCAACGGGCCAAGAATCATAATCAGGGGATTTTCCTTGACGGCGAAGCAGTTGATTTGGTATAAATAATGTAGTTAGGCTTGTGTTCACAGAGTTGAATATCTTTGGATTTAGTCTTTCTGTTGGTTCAATTACCGAAGTTTTCCGAATAGAGGAGGTGTTTTTTAATATTATGCGAAGTACAGAGTTTTTAATTGTTGCTTTGTCTTTCGCAAGTGAAACTATTATACATGTCAGCTCACATCGCATATTAAATCTTTTTGAAGGAGGACTATTATGTCTAAGAATTTGCTTTGTCTAACCCTCTTTGCCGTGGTGGTCATGGCAGCCCCCGTTGGGGCCGACACACTCAGCGGCCTGGCGGATGTTACCGTAGTTGACGGTGCGATCGTCAGCTTTCGGTATGAGGGAACCGAATATGTTGTCGACGATGGGGTTCTGGCACTGGGTACAACGACGCGGTGGTATATCCCCCCTTCAGGCGTTGAAACGTTATGGGTGGATGGGACTCCAACTCCAGATGCGACGGTGAGCGGAACGTCGAACGTTAAGGACGGCGACGTGGGCCCGAAAGCCGACAATTTCCTGTTCACCTTGAACGGGAGCACTAACATATCATCGATCGATGGGATCGACTTCCAGGAAACGGTTTTTCCCTTCCTGACGAACACTTTCTTCCACTTCGAGCGAGGTGGCAACGACACAGGTACGTGGCAGGCGATTCTTGCGGACGGTTCGCTCGGAGCGCCGCTTGCGTTCAGCGGCGCGACTGCTTATGCCGACACGGGAGTTGACGTAAATGGTCAGAATGCTTACGGTGTGGTTTTCACGACGGACGTGCCGGTGAAGGGCGTGCGAATCACGGCATCGGGACACGATACGCTTAGTATTTCGGCACTAACAGTGATACCTGCTATCGCCACCAGGCCAAATCCTGCGGACGGTGCACTCAATGAAGACACCTGGGTGAACCTTTCCTGGACGCCGGGAGGTCTTGCGGTCTCCCACGATGTATATTTCGGTGACAATTTTGACGATGTAAATGACGGCGCCGAAAGTACGTTCGTGGGCAATCAGGCCGGAACAGATCTTATTGTTGGCTTTCCCGGATTTGCTGTTCCGGACGGTCTTGTTCCAGGCACAACTTACTACTGGCGTATTGACGAGGTCAATGACACAGAACCGAACAGCCCCTGGAAAGGCGACGTCTGGAGCTTTGGTGTCCCTCCCAAGACTGCATACAATCCCGACCCGGCTGATGCTGCCGAGCAGGTAGTGCCGGA
>CAZLIO010000151.1:0-6924 GCA_964559025.1 uncultured Pirellulales bacterium
TTCCGAAGTGGCCCCTGTGGAAACTTCCTGGGGGGCATCTGATTTTGGCAGGGTGAAGAAGAATGTGCTTCCTTCGCCGGGATTTGATTCGACCCAGATTCTGCCGGCGTTCAGCTTAACGATTTTTTTCGCTACAGAAAGCCCTATGCCGGTGGATTCAGTTTCGTCTGTCGGCGAAAGGGTTTGGAATATTTTGAAAATCTTTTTAAAGTACTTCTGGTCGATTCCGGGGCCGTTATCTGCGACACTGAATTTCCAAAAGCCATTCTCTTCGAGACAGCCGACGTTGATCCGGCCTTTCTCTTTGTCCATATACTGTATGGCATTGCTCAGCAGGTTCTGGAAGACCTGAATGATGTGTGTTTTTTTGCACATAAGGACAGGCAGTTTGTTCTCGACGGTTATTTCGATATTTTCCGTCCGATCAATCTCACAAATTATTTCAGGTAGCACTGTGTTTAAATCTATCTGTTCCTGTTCTTCTCTGGCGTGTCCGGCGCTCGAATATTGGAGGATGCTATCGACCAGCTTATCCGCTCGCTTTGCTCTTTCGACGAGCAGCTTAACATGTTTTTGACCTTGTTCATCAAACTTATCGGCGTAGTCTGTTGATAACCACTCGGCTAAGGTTCCGATTCCCCGAAGTGGTGTCTTTAAGTCGTGGGCTGTGATGTATGCAAACTCCTGAAGCTCTTTGTTTGTACGCATTAGCTCGCGGACAGTTGATTCGAGGTCTGTGTTGAGCTTTTCCAGAACCTCCTCTGCCTTCTTGCGCTCGGTGATGTCTCTGTGAGTTCCGATCATTCGCAAAGGGTTTCCGTCATCATCCCATTCGAAAACTTTGCCCATGGATAGAATCCATTTCCATCCTCCGGATTTTGTCTTCATTCGGAACTCTGCTTCGTAAAACGGAGTCTTCCCTTTAAAATGCAAATTTAATATTTCCATCATCTGTGGCGTGTCATTCGGATGGACGAGTCTTTTCCATGTACTGGCGTTTGGATCGATTTCTTCCAAAGTGTAGCCGAGCATCTCAGCCCACTGTTGATTGTAGACACTCTCCCCCGTTTGTACATTCCAGTCCCACAAGCCGAGATTCGTTCCGCTTACGGCCAAATCCAGTCGCTTTTGGCTCTCCCACAGCGCATCCTCCGCCTTTTTGCGCTCGGCGACTTCGGACTCCAGGACTTTGTTGGCTTGCGCTAGTTCGGCCGTCCGTTCTTCCACGCGTACTTCCAGCTCGTCGCGAGCTTTCCGCAGTGCCTCCTCGGCCTGCTTGCGCTCGGTGACGTCGCGAAAACTCCAAACCCGTCCTGCAAATCTGCCTTCTCGAATCAATGGCAGGGAATATACTTCCAGAACCTTACCTTCTTTTAAGTACAAGATGTCGGAACTGTCCTGGTCGGCAGGACAGGAAGCTTGCAGCTTTTCGAGAAAGGCCGATGGGTCCTTTAATCGGCAGTCAAGTTGTTTAAGCAATCTCTGGTTATCTCGCTGCTGAACCAGCTCGTCGGGAACGTCCCAAATCTTCGCAAATCGGTTGTTCGTGTGGCTCACCTGGCCATTTTCATCAACCACCAGAATACCATCAGCGGTAGATTCAAGAGTTCCTCTCAAGAGGTCCTCACTTCTGCGGAGCTGGTGCTCCATTTCTCTGAGGGTTGCCAGCTCCTTTTTCGCGGTGATATCGTAAAGAACGCCCTGACTTCCGTTAGTTTGGCCTTTGATGTTCTTGGTGCGGGTTGAGAACAGCGTAACAAACAGCTTCTTGCCCTTGGCGGTTCTCAGCGTCAGCTCTTCGACTTCGACACTTGCTTTTTTAAACTGGTTCAGGAGCCGGTCTCGCTGGTGTGGATTCTCCCAGAAACGTTCCGGCAAAAACTGCTTGTTTATAAGCTCGTCCGGGTCGGTTGTCTCCAGCAATTCCATTAAGGCAGGATTAACATAGGTTGTGTTATTATTCAAATCGACGATATAAATGCAGTTGCGGGACTCGTTCAGAAGCCTGAAGTAGTTTTCTTCCTCTTCCTGGAGCCTGCCTTTGATGGCCTTGAGAATGTCGGTCTGAGTTACTACTCCGAGTAAAGTTTTGTCATCCATAACGAGCAGCCGGCGAATTCTCATCTTTTCCATCATTTTGCTGGCACTTGGAATAGAGTAGTTGGATGGTACGCTCATCACCGGAGAAGACATTACGTTTTTCAAAATGGTCTGGGACGGATTTCGCTTCAGGGCGATGACTCTTTTGAGAAGGTCTCGTTCCGTAAAGATGCCCACAACGTCGTCGTTATCCATAGCGACCAGACAGGATATGTCTCGTGAAGCCATCACCTCTGCAGCTTCTTTGACGGTTACCGAATCGGCTATAACAGCCACATCAGAGGTCATAAGTTCTGAGACATTTTTCCACATGCCGTAGGATGTCAGAACTCGGACAATATCGGTTTGTGTTATGATACCAACCAGCCGTTCCTCCTCCAGTACGACAAGTCGTCTGATGTTCTCGTCTTCTATGATTTTGCTGGCGTCCAGGACCGAAAGATTACGAGGCACGCTCCGGACAGGAGAGGTCATTATGTGCTCTACTTTCATCTTGCGGAAATCATTATTGTTAGCTACTGCCCTTTTCAGCAGGTCTGTCTCTGTAATAATTCCTGACAAATCTCCATTCTCTGAAACAATGATGCAGGATATGTTTTTATCCGACATGATTTTGGCAGCCGAGACCACAGAGCTTACCGGACAGACAGTAGTGACATCTTCAGTCATTATATCGCCCACTTCCAGCCAGCTCCTGGAGGTGGCCGGCAAAGGAGTGGAGCAGCTATGTCTTATCTGGCTCTCGACCAGTTCACTGTGTTGTGGTCTGCTGCTATTTTCTGCCATTACGCCCCCCTTAAAAGGCAGGTTTTTTCTTTGTTTTGTTCTTTAACCATCATACTTTATACAATGCTGGAAGGGCTGTGAGCGTTAAGCCCCGTTAGAGGCCCGAAAGGGAAAGGCTCTAACGGGGTTAAGCATTCGGGGTTGAATAGCTATGCTCTATTCCAAGTTTCTCTTCCAGCTTCGTAATTCGTTTCTTCAAATTCTGATTTTCTGTTCTGAGTTCATCCTCTATAAGGATTCGCTCGGAAATGTCACGAGCGATTCCGACAATCGCAACTTCGTTTCCCTTTGAATCTTTGATGGTTGACCTCGAAAGAGAGACCGGAAATACGTTGTCGTCCTTTCGTTTATGGTAGAACCCAACTTCCCAGGAGCTTCCAACAGTTCGGGTATGGAAGACACTTCTGGTATTTTCGGTCTGATGTTTTCCTACCCAGAGAACAGCGCTGTTTTTTCCGATAACCTCCTGTTCCTCGTACCCGTAAGTGTTGCAAAATGCCTTGTTAACGAAGATAATCCTGCCCTGCATATCGGTAATATAGACGCTGTCGTCGGTGCTCATAACAGCGCCCGAGAGCAATTGGAGTTTCTTTTCGACTATCTTGTGGCTGACGGCATTTTCGACGGTTATTGGAATGGCTTTGAGATAGTTTTGGTCCAGGTCCTTTATCAGATAGTCATAAGCGCCGGCTTTCCAGACTTTGACGGCTGTCTCCTCATCACCTGCCCCGGTAACGACTATAATGGGAGTGTCCTTGGCCGAATCAAGGATGTCAAAAGCTGTGCCGTCCCCGAGCGAGTGGTCGGCAATTATAATATCAAACCGGTCGCTATCCAATGCGTCTCGGGCCTCTGAAACAGAGCCGGCGATTGTGCAATCGTAGGGAATGGCGTTATCGTCCACACAGCGCTTAAAAGCCATCTGGTCGAGTTCGTTGTCTTCAATGAGCAAAATCTTGTATCTTGTATTTTCCATTCTTTTAATCTCCATTTGATGGCAGTTCACTTAAGGTCCAATATAGGTTAATTGTCCTGATTGTTTCCACAAACTTTCCATAATCAACAGATTTGACCATATAACCGGCTGCACCGAGCTTGAAGCTTTCGACTACATCCTGCTGTTGGCTGGATGTAGTCAGCACTACAACGGGAATCTTTTTCAATGACTCGTCTTTTTTTACGATTTTTAGAAATTCGGTGCCGTTCATCTTCGGCATATTTAAATCCAACAAGATAACGCTTGGCTTTTTATTACCGTTGGTTCTTAGATACTCCAAAGCTTGCTCGCCGTTGCTCGTGCTAACGAGCTGGTTTGCAATCTTCAGGTCTCTGAACACACGTTCCACGGTCATCACATCCACGTTATCATCTTCAATGAGCAATATCGGCTTCGAGCTTCTCATTTTTTAGCCCCCATTTTGGTTCCCGCAAGGCAGGGTCCCTTCTGCTTTGGCAGAGTAAAGAAAAAAGTGCTTCCTTGGCCAACTGTTGATTTCACCCAAATCTTTCCGTTATATAACTCAACGATTTTCTTTGTGATAGTAAGGCCGACTCCGGTGCCTTCAAACATAGGAGAGGTCGGCAAGGCCTGGAATATTTTAAAGATTTTCTCGAAGTGCTTTTCTTCGATACCTGGCCCGTTATCAGCGACACTGAATTCCCAGAAGCCGTCCTGTTCGACGCAGCCGATTTTTATCCAGCCCTTTGGCTTGTCCATATATTTTATAGCGTTGCTCAGCAGATTCTGGAATACCTGCATAATTTGAATTTCTTCAAACTCAATTACAGGCAGTTCGTTTTCGATTGTAACTGTAATGTTTTCCGGCGGAACGACCATATTAATAATTTCCGGAACAAAGGTATTGAGATTGACCTGAACTTGGTTTCCTTTTGTCAGGCCGAGTCTCGAATATTGAAGCGCACCCTCAATGAGGTTATACATCCGCTCTACGCGGTCCAAAAGCAGATTTATTTGCTCGTTGGCCTGGTCCCCAAGCTTGTCCGCAGAGTCGGCTAATATCCAATTGGCCAAGGTCTTAATCCCTCGCAGCGGCGCCTTCAAATCATGCGAGACTATGGATGCAAAATCATTCAGCTCTCTGTTAATTTTATCCACTTTTGTGATAAGTTCATTCTGACTGAGTTCGGACTTCTTGCGCTCGGTGATGTCGCGCGCGATGCCTAATCCTAATGTTTGGTTTCCTATTCTTACTGGGAAAGTTCTTATCTCAACTGTCACATAACTGCCATCTTTCCTTTTTATGGTAAACTCGTCTGGCCCTGTTGGTTTGCCCATAACAATCTCTTCTAAGTGTTTGAATGCCTTCGATACTTGCTCTGATGACAGCAATCCCGTCTCGGATATATTCTTTCCAATTAATTCCTCTTTCGCATAGCCAACCATTTCCTCCGCAGCTTTATTACCATCGACGAAATTACCCTTGGCGTCGTTCAAGAAAATGGCATCAGGGGCGTATTCAAATAATATATTCAACCGCTCTTCGCTCTGCCGCAGCGTCTCCTCTGCCCGCTTGCACTCAGCAATTTCCTTTTGGATATGCTTATTGGTTGTTGCCAGCTCATGCGTTCGTTCTTTGACCATTTGCTCTAATTCGTCCATCTTCAAAGATGCCCGCTTGGCTAAGGTCCATTTTTCGGTCAGTGTGGCGGCGAGTTGAGCGACCTCGACGCTGTCGAAGGGCTTTTTGAGAATCAGAAGGTTTTCCGACCTTCCGAGCCGCTGGCTTATATCTTCCCAGGAATGGTCGGAGTGGGCTGTGCAGATGACGACCTGAATGTTAGGGTCGGTTTTCCAGATGTGCTCTGTCGTTACGAGGCCGTCCCAGCCCGGAGGCATACGCATTTTGACAAAAGCCAGCTCATATGGGCGATTTTGGGAAAGGGCCTTTTTAATCTTTTCGTGGCCTTCTTTGCCCTGAGATGCGAAATCGAGCTCATAATTGCTCCTGGGCGTGGATTTACAGGCGCTGCGGCCGAAAAGCTTAGCACCAGGCGAGTCCAATTTTGTGTTAGCTTGCTCTTCAAGGAGAATGGTCTTAAAATCCCTGTGAATATCGGGATTGTCGTCTATGACGAGAATACGGTGAGGGAACCCACCTGCGGCCAAGCCAATCATTTCTTTTTCGCCGGTATCCATTCTACGGTCTCCTGAGTTTGGAAGGGTAATTCAAAGGTAAACACAACGCCTGTGGCGGATCCATCACTGTGGATGCTGACTGAGCCGTTCATTTCCAGCATCGTCCAGTCTTAGATCGTATTCCACTTAATTAAGAGGGTTATCGGCATATAAGAGGTGCGATTTCAGAAGAAATAGCGTTTCGGGGGCAGAAACAAGACTTTTTCTTCTATTTCCGGGGGGCAGATTCATTCCCGAGCGAGAAAGCATTGTTGCGTTGGCGGGCTTAGAAATTGAGGCATAAAGCCCGTTGAAAGTGCTGCAAATGAGAATATTCCTAAAATAAGGGCAGGAAATCGGCAATGGGCTTGACAACAACATTGGTGACTGCTATAATAAATAATTAGGCAGGCGTATGTTTGTGCTGTCTGAATAATAAAGACGTGGGCACCAAAGATAAAAAGGTGCCCATCCGATAACTATAGCCCAGATTTGGATTTCAAAGAGGGAATGATGATGAAAGGCGTTTCTTTGTGTAAGGTGATTTTGGTTATTGTTTTGTGCGTTTTGTTTTTTATGCCTTTAGGGTGCAAGTCTTACGAGCAGATGGGTGAGACTACTGCTGAAGGGCGCAGAAGGCATATACGCGCTCTTCGTATTAACCGGCAGGAGATGATGGAAGACTTAGACACCCTTATGCTTCTTGATAAGCCCAGCAAACTCACCGACAAGAGGATACCATAGTTGAACTAAAGTTTGAAGTGCCTAAAGTTTGGAACTCACTTTAGTTCACTTTAGACACTTTAGTTCACTTTAGACACTTTAGCTCACTTTAGGCACTTTCCTGGTTGCCGCCGATATATTCCGGTACAAGCTCCTTAATTTTCTGAACTATTTGACTG
>CAZLIO010000151.1:6934-7681 GCA_964559025.1 uncultured Pirellulales bacterium
CTTCCATATACTGATTTTAGGATGCCTTGTACGCTGCATATCTTCGCCTTCTATCGAAAGTTCCTCGAAGAGTTTTTCGCCGACTCTGGGTCCGGTGAAAACCATTTCAATGTCTTCTCCGGGCCTGAATCCGCTCAGGGTGATAAGCTCTCTGGCCAGGTCCACGATTTTTACCGGCTCGCTCATATCAAGCACAAAGATTTCTCCGCCTTTTCCCATTGTTGCCGCCTGCAGGACGAGCTGGCTTGCTTCCGGTATGGTCATAAAATAGCGCTTCATTTCAGGATGTGTAACGGTTACGGGACCACCTTCGGCTATTTGCTTTTTGAAGATAGGAACCACTGAGCCGTCAGAGCCGAGCACATTTCCAAAGCGGACAGTTACAAAGTGCGTTTCACTGGTTCTGTTCAGGTCCTGGATATACATTTCTGCAATTCGCTTTGATGAGCCCATTATGCTGGTTGGATTAACGGCTTTGTCGGTGCTGATCATTACAAAGTTGGCAGTGCCGGAGTTATCTGCGGCATCGGCGACGATTTGCGTGCCGACGATATTGTTTTTGATGGCTTCGCCGGCGTTAAGCTCCATCAAAGGTACGTGCTTATGTGCGGCTGCGTGAATAACAACCTGCGGCTTATACCTTGCGAAAATTTGCTCGGCATGTACCTGGTCTGTTATATTGCAGATAATAGGCTCGATTCGCACAGATGGAAAATCTTTCTGTAACTCGCGCTCGATATAGAACAG
>CAZLIO010000152.1:0-7675 GCA_964559025.1 uncultured Pirellulales bacterium
TGCGGTCGAACAAGTGGCGGAAACGGGTCCCTCACTGGCATTTGTGGCGTTTCCGTATGCACTGGCGCAACTGCCTTATTCGGCGTGGTTCAGCTTTGTTTTCTTCTTTGCACTTATAACGTTGGGGGTTGACTCGGCCTTTTCAATGACCGAAGCAATTCTGGCCAGTATTATCGATAAGACCGGATGGCGCAGGAGCATTGTTCTGCCCGTGATGAGCGTTGTGGGATTTCTGTTCGGTCTGATTTATATCACGGAGGGAGGATTTAACTGGCTTGGCACTATCGACGGATTTGTCAATGGTACGTGGGGCATAGCGTTTATGGGGCTGCTGGAGTGCGTGGTTTTAGGCTGGCTGTGGCGGATTGGGACGCTGCGACAGCACGCCAACAGCCGCAGCGACTGGAAATTAGGCAAATGGTGGGACTATCTGATTCGCTTAGTGATTCCTGTTTTTCTTGGCACACTTTTCTTCTGGCAGCTTTTTGACGACATCAGCGGGGAAGGATTCTTGCGGACGCCGGAGGGCGAGTGGATATTGACAAACTGCGTTGGGCTGGGAATTGTGGCTTTAGTGCCCATCGTGTCAATTATTCTGAGCCTGGCCAGGGGCCGGACGGACATCAAGGAGCCGGAGCGGCCTGAGCAGGGCCTGGTCGTCGGGGGCAGACGTGAAGGGGCAATAGCTTTTTTTGCGGCGTTGGGCATTGCAGTTTTGCTCGTTCTTTGGCTTACTGTCCCAATGCCGCAGGCGGTAAAACACGTGATTCTTTGGCTGTCGTTGGCCGGCGGTGTGGTTGCGATGCTGTTGAGCAATTATGTTCTGGATAAGCACCATACTTCCACGAGCCAGGCATCCTGGCTTGCAAGATGGGCGGGGATAATGGCAGCTATGGACATAAGCGCGGCTATTGCGATAATCCTGATCGGCCTGGCGGATGGGGCGGAAATTGAGGAAACGACGGCACCGATTCGCGACAAATTGAGCGGCGTTTCTTATATCATTCTTCTGGTTGTGTTCCTAATCATCATAGGCGGCCTGGGCTGGTGTTTTTACAAGGCTTTGGCAGCGGCCAGCAGGGATACAGGAATTCAACATCCTGACGAAGTCGGCGATTGAAAAGTGCCTAAAGTGTAACTTTCGTTTAAGGTTGTCGATGCTCGCACAGAAGACAGAAGACAGGACGGTTGCGGTTGCGAGGCTCGTATCGGTTGCGTTTATCGTAAATCGTTTTAGAAGGAAGCAACCGAAAGACGTTATACGAAACGAGTATCGCAACCGTTGAACGAAACACGCTTCAAGTTTCCATATTAGCTTAGAGGCCGACAAACAAGTGCGTCATCCGGCGCTCCGTCTGGCACCGGACAGGCCGCATCGACGGACTTCTACAACTGGGTAATTTTAGCTCACTTTAGCTCACTTAATATAGCTTCGAATTTCGACCCGCCAACGGCGGGTATCGATTGGAACCCAGCGTTGCTGGGTCGGATTTCTTGTCATTTTGGTTTGAAACCTTTGACGTTGTTGCCGGTGTATTTGGCGCAGGCATTTTCCAAATCAACATCGCTTATGTTCGCCAGCGTGCAGAGCCAGGCAAAGACATCGGCAAATTCCTCCTCTTTATTTTTTTGGTCCTCAGACGCCAGGGCGGTGGCAAGCTCTCCGACCTCTTCGATAAACCACATAAACGTGGCGGGGATGCCTCTTTGCCGGTCTCGCTTTTCGTATTTTTTGGAAATTAAACGTTGAAATTCACTGATTTTCATTTGGTAAGTTCCTAATTTGTAGGTGTACAAGGCAAAAGCTCATAGGATTATTATGTTTTTATGTTCCAAATTGCAAGAACATTTCCATCTGTGCCAAAAAAAAGGCAGGCTGTGTTGTTCTGTCGGCGCCTTTTGTTTTGAAAATTGAGATTTCGAACATTCGATACGCCTGTTAGAAGTCCGTCGATGCGGCGCCGGATGCACTGGTCCTTCAGGCCATCGCCATTGTCCTGTCTCGAAGGTGGCAGCTACCTCGCTCATGCTATCATCTGAGAGGCCACGGTGGCGCCAAGTCAGCCGTGCGGGATATCGTGGCTCATCTGCCCGGCAATCCGTTTGTCTTCCGCACGGATGTAAAGAGCTATTACGCCAGCATTGACCATGATGTGCTCATGAGCCAGTTGACGCCCCGCATCAAGGATTCCCGTGTTCTTAATCTCCTCGAGCAGTACATCCGCCGGACGGTCTATCGGGACGGGTATTACGAGGATATAAAGCGGGGGATTAGTCTCGGATGTCCACTGTCGCCGATCATGGGGGCCTTGTATTTGGCGGTGCTCGATGTGCGCATGGAGCAGACCGGATTGTTCTACGTTCGGTTTATTGACGACTGGGTCGTGCTGGCTCGGACCCGATGGCAGTTGCGCCGGGCCGTCAAGCTCGTCCTTCAGACACTCTCCGAGTTGAAGGTCGAACCTCACCCCGACAAGACTTACATCGGCCGCGTGTCTCGGGGGTTCTGCTTCTTAGGATACACAATCGCCTCTGCGGGCATCGTGGGGATCGCTCCGCAGACGCGTAAGCGGTTTGTCGAACGTCTGACCCGGCTTTATGAGCAAGGTGCGCCTCCCGAGCGCATTGGGAAATACGTGCGACGTTGGCAGCGCTGGGCCGTCAGCGGCCTGGGCGCCTATGGTAACTCTATATCTGGCTTGGTTCCTGATGCTTGCGGCGCCATCGCTTGAGGCCCAGCATGGACAACAGGCCAGTCGCCCCGAGTATGAGTGCACTGGGCACGGGGACAACCGTCAGCTCCTCGCTTATTGCATACAACGGGTATTGTACTTGGGCATATTGTCCAACGTCATTGTACTCGATCCAATACCAGGGTGTGCGGTCTGATACTCCGAACATAGATAACTCATTTGCGAGTTTCCCAAGTTCCTTACCTGGATACTTGTTCCCATATCTGTCTGATCCGGTCCAAACGTAACCTTCGTAAATCACGTCTACTTTCTCGGTTTGAGATATTGGGTATACAATATACCCGTCGAACATATCAGTCGTGCCGTTCGCCACCAGGACGCCCAAGGGCGTGTAAATGCCCGCCGACGATGCTCCTATGTTGTCAATCGCATCAGTCAATTTGGTCGATGCTATTGCTTTCCATTCGATATCCGCAATGCTTGATTTGCCCGCAACCCCTGTAATCGACGTACCGATTGCGTCCGCGGCGTCGTTGACTAATATGTTGTAAGTGTCAATATTGGGGGATGTCGCGTCTATCGTCAAAGACGTCACGAACACCCACCGGAAAGACTCACCGGGCCCGACCGGAACATCCCACATGGCCGCTATATCAGTAGCTGGCAAGAGTACTAATAAAAGGCTAACTATCAATACTGCTGAAAAAGATCGAGAATTTTTCATAATCCACTCCTCTAATAGTACAGCTAACATAAATGGTTTAAGGGTTTGCCAACCCTAATTATTCTATATCAGATGAATGAACATAGTGGGACATAGATATCCCTCCTCCTGACCTGACCGGGCCCATCGTTAGGAGTAATGCCGAGAGACAAAAAAAGGGAATTCTTTTTATCTTACGTCCTCCTAAAAAACTTGGGTTGAAACTTCTTCAGGACCACACGGGCGGTGACCTGTTTGCGTTTCGGTATCGAAGAGTGATTGACATTCTCCTATTATATATACATTTTATTTTTCATAAGATAAGTTGTCAAGAAAAAAAACCCTAAAACTATATGGTTTTTTCTTGGCACTTTCTTGCTTATTTTCAACGGCGAATAGCAAGATAGTGATATTTTCAGGCCTTAATTTGAAGAGCCCGCTTGAGCGTTTGCGGTTCAGCACAAATTGTATGACAGTAACAATAACGAAGTTTTAGAAATGTAGAACCTTTACCTTGCCTGGATTTTCTAAACCAATTCTCCAGCGGCCCTTTTCTGGGGCTTGGGGCCTTAGTAGTTTTAACAACGCAGAGGATATTTCTCAGAGGTAATTAGCGGTAATTGGAGTAAAAATGTCGACACTTAAAAAGGTGTGTTTTTAAAATGTGTACACGGAGCTTTGTGGATTCCATAAAACGAGATTTTCACAAGCCTATACGCATATAAACTTGTGACAGCCACGAACGGCGGTCCGTTAAGCGGGATGATTGATTCTCCATTGTGCTCTTGTCGTTTTCAATGATGGATAATGTTTATATTCTCGACGGATGTCAGCCACTGAGCGAAGCCTGCCCTGAGCGGAGTCGATAATGGTTCTCCGATCTCCGAATATATTGGCGGAGAAAAAATCCTGCGTCCTATAGGACTGATGGAGAAAAAGGTACACAGCAGATGAAATTCGAACATCGATAATCGCTTGTCCGCCATCTTGTCCTTCGTAGCTTAAGCGAAGACGGAAGCTTCAGCGACGGCGGGAGCATCCAACCTTAGCTCACTTTAGGCACTTTAGCTCACTTTGGCACACTCCTCACTAACGAGAATCCAGCCCGTCGCGCTGCGCGGCCCCGGCCTGATGGCTTGCCGGGCTGCGCTGCGACATCGAGCGCCAGGAATACAGTGGGGAGTCACGGAGTTTTTTTAAGAATATGCTTTACGCCCAACCGCCGTGATGTATAATATATAATCAAGTAATGGATTAGAATCACACTAATAATAAAGAGTTAATAGTTCATGGTCAATCGAAAATCGCAAATCAGGAGTCGCTCCTGTTATTCTGTCAGGCCGTAATTAGTGGAGAAATCAAGGTCGAATTTGACTACTTTTATGCAAAACAAACCCAATTTTCTGGGGGTACTAATGAACGCAAACGGTTTTTCACAAGGGGATTATGAAAATGAAGCACGCCTTCAGACTCGAAGAAAACAAAGCCAATCAAACCCAATTTCAAAATCCCAGATCGGATTCGGTCTTTGAGCTCGAGTGAAAATGCTTACAACCCCCCCAAAAAAAATGGCCCAACGTGCAAAAGACTTGACATCTGTGGTGTTCTAACATAGGATTTTCGGACAGTTTTGTTTATGGTTTTGTTAGGGAGTTTACTATGGCTGAGATTAAGCCAAGAATAAGTGTTGAGTATGCCGAAAAGGCGACGATAATTAGTTTTACCGACGAAAAAATCCTCGAAGAAAGTGATATTAAGGCGCTTCAGGATTCGATTATGTCAGTTGTTGAGCAAACGGAGCGAATAAAGCTGATTTTGGATTTTGGCAACGTCCAGTTTTTGTCGTCTGCTGTTTTGGGACTTTTAATAAGGCTCAGCAAGAGGATTTACGAACACGACGGCCAACTAAAACTTTGTAATATAAACCCAAAGATATTCGAAATATTCAAAATAACAAGGCTGACTAAAACCTTCGATATTTATAAAGATGTCGAAAGTGCGGTCGAGGATTTATCTTAAGCTACTTAGGCGCCAAGCACCAATTGAATCGGCGGGCAGGCTTATTTAAATCCGGTCAATGCCGTGGACTTACAGCAGAGGACAATTGGTGCTGGGTTGTTTCGCTTATGGTATCAAAAGCAACAATCAATCGCTCAATAGTTGTCAAAAGCAGGCCATCTGCTATTGTCAGGGTCTGCGGGCAGATCCTTTCTAAGCTCGAAGCCAACGGTTTCGACAAAGATGATATTTTTGCGGTTCATTTGGCCCTGGAGGAAGCTTTTCTCAATGCCATCAAGCACGGTAATAAAATGGACCCCACCAAAGAGGTTAAAATCGACTATTCTGTTGGCTTAGATAAAATTGAAATTTCCATGACGGACGAAGGGGAGGGCTTTGAACCGGAAGCAGTAGCAGATCCGCGATACGGCGAGGGTCTTTACAAGCCCGGGGGCAGAGGATTGCTGCTTATAAACTCGTATATGGATGTGGTTAAATTCACCGAACGAGGCAATGGTTTGTATATGGTCAGATATAAGGAAAAACCACGTCTGGCAAAAAGGGGTGACCAAACAGAGGTATGAAGTCAGAAGTCAAAAATCAGAAGTCGGAAATCAGAAGTCAGAAGTCGGAAGTCAGAATCTGTCCTTTGTCCTCTGTCCTTAGCAGAGTTTTTATTTTTTTCAGTTGTTTGTTAGTTTTAGGCGGTTGTGCATCCGATGACGAGCCGATGCCGGAGATTGTACAGAGCTCCGGCTCTGAGTCCGTACTTATTCCGCCGAAGGTTGTAAGTCCGAAACAAAGCCGGGGAAATGATTATAGAAATGTACCAAGAAGCTGGTTACCACCTTCGCAGCTGGAAAAAAAGTGGGTTGCTATAGTGATACATCACTCAGCGACAGAAAAGGGAAATGCAGCTATATTTGACAAATGGCATAGGGAACGGAAGCATTGGGAAGGTGTTGGCTACGATTTTGTTATAGGCAACGGCACAGACAGCGGTGACGGCGAGGTTGAGGTTACGTTTCGCTGGCAAAAGCAGATTCCCGGCGCTCATTGTGGGGGAACGGACGACAATTGGGCCAATAGAGATGGGATAGGAATTTGCCTTGTTGGCGATTTCAATCACACGGTACCTACAGCACGGCAGATGCAGTCCCTTTTGAGATTGGTTCGCTTTCTACAAAAGCGGTATGGAATTTCGAAGAATCGGATTTATGGTCATAAGGCCACTCCGGGAGCGCGAGTAACTGACTGTCCGGGGAGAAGCTTCCCGATGGCCAGGCTGAAATCGATGCTTTAATTAGTAAATTTATACCTAATATCCACATTCGGACAGCGTGTCTTCCGCGTCCTATAAACTCACTTTCAAACTCCATCCCGCACCAACTCGGCCAGGTGTGTGTGTAGCGTAAACCAACGTTTCTGGGCGTTTATTGGGGTTTTCCGTGCTCTCAGAAATCTGGAAAAAACGTCTCGATTTGTTAATAGGCGCCGTTTTGAGGCTGAAAAAGCGTATTTTCAGGCTACACACATACCAAATTGGTGCGGAATGTTTTTTGGCAGAATTAAGCCAAAATATTACAGCTAAGAAAGTTGCCGAGTAATTATACCGAAGTTTTCGCTGGTAGCGTTATTCAACAATCGAAGTAAGGAGCCGGTCGAATGGATATGTATAAATCGTTGTCTTCACCTGGCTTTATGCTAACTGAGCAGATTGCACGGCAGATTTTTGAAGTTTTGCCCGAGGGGAGGGCTACAATAGTAATTATGGACAGGGAAGGCAATAACTGGCCCAGCGACCCGGAAGAATTTGCCAAGCTGAACATCAGCGAGTCATTCTTGAAAGAGCTTTGTGCCAAGATTGACGACGGTGCTGAGCCGGTCGTGTCCGGCGCAGATGATTGCAGTGTGATTGCTGCACAATTGGCGACCGAACGGAGTAATTGCGGATATGTCATTATCGCTCTGCCGCAGTACAGCCCTGAATCGATATTGATAAATATCGACCTGATTGAAATGTTGCTAAATCAAATCGGCTTGATAGCCCAACTTATCGAGAAGAACAATCTCCTCTACGAAGTTCAAATGAAACACTATCGGGTGTGTGGCCAGAGCGAGATAGCTTTGAATTAAGGAGCTATCAGGCCCGGCGTTTCGCTTTTTCCCTTAAATCGTTTTGCTATAAGATTTCTCTGTTAAATTGGAAGCAAATACATGGCCACGGAATTTGGGGTAGTACAGCATTTATAATATTCGCTACATAGCAATGAAAGGTACC
>CAZLIO010000153.1:0-7655 GCA_964559025.1 uncultured Pirellulales bacterium
AAAAACAGATTTTCTTAAATAATATATGCCTAACCTCAATTTTGCAGAAGCCTTAGGTTTATTATATAATCAGAGTGTGGCCCATTTGCGTGCCGAGACGTGGCTGTTTTGTATGCTGATTACCAATAAGCAAAGATACGGGGCATTTCGAGCTTTTTTGTCAAGCAATGCAAAATGAAATTCAAGATGTCACGCTTGTATAAGGACTAGGAAAGAAAGGGAACTGAATGATGCGTGGAGTTATGATCCTGTCTCTTGCAGTACTCATGGCATCTGTGTCGCCGGCTTCGACACCCCCGCGAGTCTGGGCGCCACCGCTGACAGCCATCCGCCTTGCGCCGAAACCCCTTGACCGCACCACGGATCGCCGCGCGCGACGTCAGCCCAGTGTGCCGTCGACCTATGAGGAAATGCCATTCGTCGAAACAGCAGCCGAGCCCGCGCTGACGCCCGCGGAGAAGCAGCGTGGGTACTTGCTGTTCCACCGCCCTATCACCGAGCCGGTGTATCCGAATTCCAAGCCTTGCGCCCATGAGCGTCTGGAACAGCTCGTTGCTTTCGCCACACCCGGAGAGTTCGAGCCGCTGACGTTCAGCATCTATCCCGTCAGAAAACTGCAGAACCTCAAAGTGCGTTTCTCATCGTTAACGTGCGATGCCGGCGAGATTCCTGCCGCCGAGATCACTGTTCGCTTGGTCACCTATTGGAACGTCGGATATCCGCGCTATACTTCTCGGTCCACATACCGGCGTACGCCCGAGCTCTTGGAGCGTGTCAGCGTTCACTCGTCTCCGCCGGGCGAGTGCCAGCGCTATTGGACCCAGGTTCATGTGCCCAACGACGCGAAACCGGGCTTATACCGAGGAACCGCATCCGTCTGGGACGACGGCTTCGAAAAGGCAATTCAGATCCCCGTATTATTGCGGGTCCTGGCGTTCAAGCTTCACAAGGATCCCGCCAAGCACTACTCGGCCTACTACTATGTGCGGAACCGGACCCAGTACGCGGACAAACCCGAGTCGTTCGTTCGGAAAGCGGCCGCCAACGAATACCGGGCGATGGTCGCGTACGGCCTGGATATGACGCCAACCCTGTCTCTTCGCTGCGATGACGGTAAAACGATCTATCTGCCTAACCCTGACGAACTCGACCGGATGCTAAAGGCAGGTCTGACCGGACCGATCCCAGTCACGGCCGGCAATGTCATCTCACGCTTCTACCGCGACACGACTCCTGGGGGTGAGCGGGGCTCGCATTGGCACATCAGCAAGCTGCCGCCACCGGAGTTCTACGAGAGAATCACAGCGGCGTTTAAAGCTTTCGAGATAGAACGCAAGGCGAAAGGATGGCCTGAATTCATTTGCTGTCCTATTGACGAGGTGGCTGCGTCACGAAAAGAGTTCGGCGCGAAGGTTTACGCGGCGGTGAAAGCGGCCGGGATTCGTACGTACGCAACCAAAGATCCTACGGTCACCGATGCCGCCCCGTATCGGCCCTACATCGATATCTGGTGTTCACAGCCGTATTCGGTTCCCTATGAGAAGATCGTTGGTCAAGACCGATACGAGTACTGGTGCTACCCGAACCACAACGCCGGTGAGATCAAGGATCGCCGTGTGATGTGTAAGGGCGGGCGCATGACGTACGGGTTCGGCTTCTGGCGCAGCGGTTACACAACACTGATTCCGTGGAACTGGAGCTGGACGCCGGGCGACGATCAGTTCGACTACCTTCGCGGCTCGCATTCGGGGTGCGGCCAGAGGATCGGTGAGGACGGCGAAGTGATCCCGGCCGTCTACTGGGAGTGTTTTCGGGAAGGCAACGACGACGCCCGATATATTTACACCTTGCAGCAAGCCATCTTCCAACGTGAGGGCTCGCCGAACGCGGAATGCCGCCGCGCCGGCACCGGCGCAAGGAAGCTCCTCCAGGACACGTGGGACGCCATCAATGTCCAGCAGAAATACCTGGCCGACGGAATGTGGCCCTCCGAGGAATTCAACACCCGCCGCTGGCTGCTGGCCCAGGCAACCAGCGAACTATTGCTGTATCCAGCGGTCAGGACGGACCTCGCGCCGTCCGTTCTGGTGACGAACACCTCGCAGCGGCCGGCCAAGACAGAAACATCGATCATTGACAAAGCGCTGCAGGCCGGGAACATCCAGTCGATGGACCTGGGCGGGGACTTCGCTGCGTGGTCAAACGGCACCACAGAAGGCACGACCAAGATCACCGCCGCGGCCGGCCGCAAGGATATGAAGGAGCTGCATTGGCGGGTCCGCGTCGACCACAAAACGGACGGTGGCGAAGGCGGTCAATATCCAGTCGGATGGCCTCGTATCGCCCGATCATTTCGAGAGGGTGAGTTGGACTTCAGCGCCTACGACTATCTATCGCTGCTGATACGCGTTGATTCCAATCGCGACGAGGTGGCCGACGACTCGACGCGACTCGGGCTGTCTCTCCGCTCGCACAGCCCCTCCCAGCGTCTCTTTGAAACGCGAGTCGACCTGGGAGACCGTCAACGCCAGTGGATTCCCCTGCATTTCTCGCTCGGCGAACTGATCGACCAGGCAGGCGTTGGCCTGGACCCGTGGCGTTCGGTCTCCCACGTCCAGCTGTTTGTTGCCGAGAGCGACTATGCCCACGGCACGGACCTCACCTTCCAGGTCAGGGATATCAAGCTGCTGCGATTCACATCACCGACGATCCAGCGTGTGTATGCCCCGGCGTACGTCACGCTCCCGCGCAATCGTCTTGCGGTTTTGTTCGGCATCCTGGGAACTCGAACCGTTCGAAAGGGCAGCCACACAATCACGGTATCGCTCGCATCTGGCGACGGCCGCACGCGAACGGAGCAGCAACAGGACCTCGCCGACGGACGCGTTGCTATTCTCGATACATCGAATCTCGTTCCCGGGCGCTACCGCATGGATCTGTTGATTGTCGCTGCCGACGGCACGAGGTGCGCGCACGAAAGGCAACCAATCGAAGCCGTCGACGGCCTACTGGCCCGCCCTTAGCTACAGGCGATAACAATACGGATCGACGTCATGATGTCAAGAACCCTCGTGCGCCAGCCCCTGACCGACGGAGCCTAAACGTGCAGGTCTGCTGCAAATTCTGCTGCAAATCGGCGGCTCGGATTACCGAGGAAGTGGCAGACTGGCTCTGGAATGAATCACACTATCTCGCCGAGGAGCTGGAATGATGAGTTGAGCGGCGCAAACACGACGCCGAACAACTCGAACGGGACCCGGATGAGATGGCGGAGGAAGATAGAGATAACAAAGTGGGTGACAAGGAAGACGCGTAGGATGCGATGTGGGAGAATATCTAAGATGTGAATAATCAGAGTGCTGATCTACGCGACATCGCACTTGGCAAATCGGAATTTAGCTTCGTCGACGAGAAAATCCGTCAGAAGGCAGCCGAGGCCGTCAAAAAGGGAATCGATTGCATCCTTAAATGCCAGATCGTTGTTAAGGGCAAAAAGACGGTCTGGTGTGCACAGCACGACGAGAAGACGCTTGAGCCCTGCAAGGCTCGGAGTTACGAGCTTGCTTCCCTCAGTGGCGGAGAGTCCGTCAAAATCATCAGGTTCCTGATGATGATTGAGAGCCCGACACGGGAGGTCACTGAAGCAATCGAGAGTGCGGTTGCTTGGTTTGATAAGACAAAGATCGTGGGAATAAGGGTGAAGAGGGTAAAAGACATATCGAAACCAAAAGGCTGGGATATGATTGTCGTCCAGGATTCCTCAGCCCCGCCGATGTGGGCTCGTTTCTACGAGATCGAAACCAACAAGCCATTTTTTTGTAGTCGAGACGGAGTGCCCAAGTACCAGCTTTCTGAGATTTCGCATGAACGCCGGACGGGATATTCCTGGCTCGGGTACTACGCTGACAGCCTGCTCAAAAAAGAGTACCCGGCATGGCAGAAAAAAAGGCGCCGGTACTGACGAATCGCACGGCCGCGACTGCAAACAACCTTCTCAAGAATGGTGGTTTTGAGATGCTTGATCCAACAAAAAGGCCGACCGACTGGGCTATGGAACGACCGTTGTCAGTGAGCCACGAGCTGAAAAACGTCAGAATTCTCGGATAAATCCGTGTCACCAAAATGACTCCACAGATGTCCAATTTGATGATTGATGGAAGCACTAAACCTCAAAATTCTGCGAAATAATGAATATTTTAAAGATAAAATCGGATTGGACTAAACCGCTTCGCGGTAGTCTCGCCTTTGATCTATTTGTAATGTGTGAGCTTTGATTTTGTCTGTTGCCCCGGACGTTTTCTGTCCTATGCTTCTTCTAAGGTACCCCGACGGTGGGTACGAAGAATGATCGTCTCTAACGAAGGAGCATGAAAATGAAAAATCTTAGACAGCGAATGATCGAGGACATGGACGTCCAGACAAAGATCAACGAGCTCATGAGACGTGATTGATCGGCTGTTGAACCACCATGGTCGAAGTGGCAGACGTGCTAATTGAAGGCTTGAGCTTAAAATGAGAGCTGCTTTGGCTATTCTGTTAGTACGCCAGCTCTTCGGAGGTAAATTGTGAAACAATACATTCTTGTATTCTGGTTGATTGCAGCTTTTTCCTTTCCGACAAACGCTCAAGAAGAGACGAAAAAAGTCCGTGTCAAAGACTCATCAGAGTTGAGCCGGGCAATTAGGGCGCTGAGGCCAGGAACAACTCTCCTGCTGGAGCCGGGAATCTACTCAGGAGGTATCTATCTGCGCGATATTAAAGGCAAAGATGAACAGCGTGTTGTGATGGAGGGAACGGATCCCGACAATCCACCTGTGTTTACAGGAGGTAGACAAGCGATTCATCTTGCCAATTGCAGCAACATGACGCTGAGAAACATAAAGGTAAAGGGTTTTCCTGCTAACGGGATCAATATCGATGATGGTGGCTCCTACGAGACACCCGCACATCATATTGTTTTGGAGAACCTGACAATTGTAGAGACCGGGCCTAAAGGAAATCATGATGCCTTAAAGATGTCCGGCGTCGATCATTTTGTTGTTCGTAAATGCCATTTTGAGGGCTGGGGAGGCTCTGGAATCGATATGGTGGGTTGTCATCATGGAATTATTGAAGATTGTACCTTCATAGGGCGAGAGGGCTTCTCGCAGTCCAACGCTGTTCAACTTAAGGGAGGAACACAAGCTGTTCTCGTGCAGTGCTGTTTTTTCGATAATGCCGGGCAGCGGTCTATCAATTTGGGAGGCAGCACGGGTCTTCGGTTCTTCCGGCCGAAATTGCGAGGCTACGAGGCCAAGAACATCACAGTAGCGGGTAACCGATTCGTGGGCAGCATGGCACCTGTTGCATGGGTCACATCCGATGGCGGTTATGTCCATCACAATACAATTGTCTTGCCGGCCAAATGGGTGCTGCGCATTCTCCAAGAAAGTTCAGATGTTCAATTCACGCCCTGTCACGATGGCATTTTTGAACGCAACCTCATCATATTTGACTCGAAAGTTCAAACCTTCATGAACGTAGGCCCGAGGACCTCTCCCGAAACCTTCAGGTTCCAACACAATGCGTGGCTTGATTTGGATAGATACCGAGAACCGTCACTGCCTGTTCCGGAAACAGAAAGTATTTACCTCAGAGATACATCAATCAATCAAAAAACTTTGATGGATGTAAAGTTTGAGTTAGACGATGATCGTGTTAAAGGAATTGGGGCGCAGGCGTACAAGCGAGCCAGATAGTGTGCTGCTCTCCCTGCCAGCTTTCTTGCTGTTTATTGCGGTGCGGCATATTGAACGTGTCCGAAGATTGTTGAAATTGAGATGGCATTTTGTTATTGTGGGGCGTGAAGTTTGTAGGAGTGTTTCAGTGAAGTATATACTGGAAATCCCAGTTCCCATCAATAACCTATCTCGTTTCATTTACGAGGCCTTGGAGGATCATCCCAATGTATCGCCGTTTAGTTTGTTCTCGATACTTGAACCGCAATATAGCTCAGATCGTGGCCCTTGTTATCGTAGCGATTGTATGGGCTTGGGCGTCGATTGCACCGGCTGCAAATATCGAATCCGACCAACAGAACAAAAACCTAACGAAGGTTTTTCGGGCCGGTGCCTATGCCATTGATATCACGCCGCTGGAATTTCCCGTTCTTGTGAATGGCGGTGTTCGAGAGCGGGTAGCTAATGAGGTCCATGATCCGCTGCATGCGCGTTGTCTAGTGCTTGACGACAGTACCGTGCAAATAGCAATTGTGGTGGTGGACAGCTGTATGGTCCCGCGGTCATTGGCTGACAAGGCCAAGGCCATGGCAGCTAAAGACACAGGGATTCCCTCTGAGCGGATTCTCATTTCGGCCACACATACGCACTCGGCGCCGTCACTATGTGGCTGTTTGGGCACGGATTGCGATGAACGATATGCCAGTTGGCTACCCGGCAAGATTGCAGAAGGGATTCACAATGCCCGGAAGAATCTCCGACCTGCCCGCGTTGGTTGGGCTGTTGGTCGTGATGAAAATAATGTTTACTGCCGCCGTTTTCTCATGAAGCCCGGCACTGCCCGCACCAATCTGTACAGCGACAAGCGAGGGGACCGAGCCCAGATGAATCCGGGGCACAACAACGCGAATGCGATTCGGCGGACAGGCCCGGTCGATCCGGATGTAACTATTCTCTCGGTGCAGACTCGTGACGGTCGTCCTCTCGCCCTGCTTGGTAACTATTCGACCCATTACGCCGGTGCACCTGCTTTGTCGGCTGATTATTTTGCAGTCTTCGCCAGTGAGATTGGGCGACTTATTGGTGCCAAAGGCGACCAACCGCGATTCGTTGGTATCATGTCGAACGGCACGAGTGGTGACGCGAATTGCTCTGACTTCAAACGCCGGGAACATCGCAAGTACGACTACCTCTCCGTCGGACGCGACGTGGCCCAGGCTGCTTTTGAAGCTTACAAAACGATTAAGTATTACGACTGGGTTCCGCTCGAAATGCGCGAGCAACGACTCATGTTGGACGTGCGCTTGCCCACCAAAGAGGAAATAACCAAGGCACGCGAGTTCATGAAGATGTTTGCCGGCCGTAAGCCGAGGAATTGGGAAGAGGTCTACGCCCGTGAAACTGTAGAGCTGGCCAAGATGGGCCCGAGTCGTGAACTCAAGCTGCAGGCCATTAGAATCGGCGATCTGGGCATTGCGGCCATTCCGTGCGAGGTCTATGGCAGCACCGGTCTTTCCATCAAGGCGGCTAGCCCCATGCAGACGACGATGAACATCAGCCTGGCAAACGGTTGTGAGGGTTACATTGCCCCACCAGAGCAGCACAAGTTGGGTGGTTATACTACTTGGCGAGCTCGGACAAGCTGCCTGGAAGAACTGGCCGAACCAAAAGTCAAGGCTACAGTAGTTGGGCTGCTTGTGGAAGTGGCCATGGCTCATGGGGATTGATTTTTGATTGTAACGTGTTCAAGTTTTCATGGTTTGGAGAGAAAATACAGTTCTAACGGGCTCTGTTCAAGGAGTGAAAAGGCTGGCGAGTAAAGTTGCTTGAAACGAAGGCTGTGGAAGAGTGACATGGTGCCGCATAGAGCACCGCTAAAATTACCCCATCTTAGTGAGTTGTTAAATGCCAGAATTCTTCAAAAAGTCACCTCTTTCA
>CAZLIO010000154.1:0-7486 GCA_964559025.1 uncultured Pirellulales bacterium
CAAACACAGGACGAAAAGATGCGCTACGAGAACGCCAAGCTCCGCGTCAAAGCACGAAAAGAACTACTTGAGAAAATGAGCTGATGTGCGTGCGCAGCGAAAACCAAGAGATTCCAGACGGCCTAATCCGGTGTCGATAAAAATTACCCACGATAAAAAACTAAAGGCAAGTTTCTTAGTGAAGGCACTTGAAGTAACATCTTTAACGAAATGGTATGGCTCAGCCAGGGGAATTGAGGACTTGTCTTTCGACATCGCAAAAGGCGAGATTTTCGGTTATCTCGGGCCTAACGGGTCGGGCAAGACAACGACCATACGCTGTCTCATGGGCCTGCTCAGGCCGACAAGTGGACAATGCCGCGTGCTGGGCGAACGCGTGGTTCCGGGGCGAGCGACTCAACACACACGTATCGGCTATCTGCCCGGTGAATTTAGCATCTGGCCGAGGCTGACGGCCCGAAGGTCGCTAAGGATATTGGCAAGACTCGGCCACGGCAATAAAGTGGACAAACGACAGGAAGAACTGTCCGAAAGGCTCGACCTGGCCCTTGGTCGTCGAGCCGGCGCCCTGTCAAAGGGCAATCGTCAGAAAGTGGGTGTCGTCTATGCGTTTCAACATCAGCCTGACGTGCTAATTCTGGATGAGCCAACGATCGGACTTGACCCGCTCGTGCGTCAGGTTGTTCTTGAGCTGATACGCGAATCTGCAGAGGCAGGTGCAACGGTGTTGCTGTCTTCTCACGACCTCAGTGAAGTGGCGGCGGTATGCGGCCGGGCAGCCATATTGCGCGAGGGCCGACTCGTCGAGCTGACCTCCATTTCGAAAATCGTCCGGCAAGGACAAAGACGCTTGAAGGTCTGGTTTGCTACAGGAACGCAGGCTCCACATTTACCCGTTGAGCAACTGCCGGGAGTGCGCTTGATTCAACAGGACTCGGGGTCGCTTCATCTGGCTTACCAGGGATCTATTGAGCAGGTTCTTAAGTGGCTCGCGCAATACCCTGTGGACCGAATCTCAACACCGGAAACCTCCCTTGAAGAAGCGTTCATCCAATACTACAACAAGAATCCGCCCCCCAGTGCGATAACGCATCGAGACACCGGCCCAAAGGAGGCTGCCGATGAGCAGTAAAATACATTCACCCTTTCCATGGACATTGCTGCGGTTTTGGACGCTCCGCATTCTTCCGATATGGTGCCTTATTGCATTTGTGATATTTCTTTTTCAGATAGCCGTCTGCGGCATCGTGCACGACAATGAAAGCGTAAAGACACTTCTTCAGTTTCTTGACATGCTTCCATCATTTATCAAGACAGCCTTAGGCGGTGAGGGACTAAAGATTGGCAATGTGTCGGGTCTAATCGCTATCGGTTATAACCATCCCCTTGTTCTGACCCTGTATATGCTGTTTGCGGTCGGCGTGCCCACCGGCCTTCTCGCCGGTGAAGTCCAAAAAGGGACCATGGAATTGATTTTGAGCCGACAAGCCACAAAAACTCATATCTATATATGCGCCGGCCTTATAACAGTCACGGGCATGTTTGCACTGGTCATCGTGATGTTCCTGGGGACGGTTGCCGGGACCAACTTGTACGACTTCGGAAAAGCAGTCCCCCTTTATGCCTTTTTCAAAATAGCAATCAACGGTGGGGTGCTCGCCAGCGCTGTTGGAGGTATTTCACTGCTGGCGGCTGCCTGCTTTCGCCGCAATATTGCTGTGGGGCTGACCGTCGCTTATTTGGTGGTGAACTACTTCGTGGCGATTATCGCAGAGTGGTGGCCTCAAATGAAATGGCTAAGACCCACAACCATCTTCTATTATGTTCACGGCCCGGAGATATTCAATGAATCCGCGTGGCCTATAGGCGACCTGTGCGTATTGATATCACTACTTGTTGTTTCCACCCTGCTGGGCGGTGTCATCTGGTCACGCCGCGACCTGCCGCTGTAAAACGCGGCTGCGCTGCCCGGACGATTTACTGCTCCCTTACCATCGCAACTCTGTTTTGAGGAAGTACATGTCCTTTTTAAGCCATATTAGCTATTTGTCCGGGTCATAGATTCGGCGGCGCGCTCAGGACGAGATATCGGCTGAATCTCTATCCCTTCGGCAGGCTCAGGGCAGGCCCTGTCAGGAGTTCTTACCCTCGGGGCTTTGGGGCCGTACTTTACTTTTAGCATTTCTCTTTTCTGGTAGCACTGCTCCGTGAAAACAGCAATTTCCGAATCGAGATTTGCGCTGGGGGAATCACCAAAGAATGCGTGGATAATCGGGAAGACCAAATCGGGTTTTCTCTTTCTTAGCTCTTTCGCCATTGCCTCTATTTTCGCAGTTGCAACTCCCTCCTGCATGCAGGTAAAGGGACCCACGTGAAATATTCCTGAGATATAGGCATCGCCGGTGGGCCTGATTAAATCGTTCATAAAATGATAAGCGATGCCCGTGCTCAGCGGAGATTCTCCTTCTATATTGCCGTGACCTTCGTGATTGCGTTCCAAAGTCTCTATCATATCAATCGGTTTTGGAAGGGCATGTCTGCCTTTAAGGACCTCGTGAAACGGCCCGGCTATTTTATCTTCAATGGAAGACATATACCTTCCTTTAAGAAAAGACCTGATGAATTTTCCCGTTACTTTTAATGTCCTGCTCAGATTGAAACTCTTAATCGCCAACCTCAGGTCTCTTCCGGCATTTCTTATATTCATTTTATTCACATAATCCAGCCAATCGGTTACGGGGTCCCTTACAATTTCCAGGCCTTTTTCTTCCAGCCGGCGGACTACAAAACCAGTACATGGGTCGTGCTGCCTCACATAGATCTCCCCTATGTAAAGAACAAGAGGAAATCTTGTGCCTTCGGTACCCTTGTGGTTTCGCAGATTAATTTCTTTAAACAGTGATACCGTTTCTTCTCCCCACTCTATGAGGTCCGAGGTTTCGGCGCCTTTTTCGACAATCTTTTCCAACTCGCTTAACCTTTCCTTTTGGAGTTTTTCCACCAACTCCTTATCCTCGGCGTACGGGCGAAATCTCAACGTTATATCTTCCAACAGGTCGGACGCTTTTATCCCCTTAAACAACATTTTTTGCATTTTGGTTTTGTCCGACGAGCTAAGCTTCCTCGGAAAAGGTATGTCCTGATAATCGGTTTCCGAAGAAGGGCCTGCCACCGGGACCTTTTCCAGGCCTTCCCGGTCCAGAAATTCCCTGACCAGCTCTGTATATTTTCCAAATCTGCAGGGGCCGCTCGTTGTCGGAAGCATGACAAGATAGTGACTATCGACATATTCTTTGCCTTTTCTTTCAATTTCTTCCTGCAGAAAACCGATTGCATCACCGACAACGCCCTTAAGTGGATGGCAGACTTCCGTATAGATGTGCTTTCTGGCTAATTGGTAACCTCTGGGCGTGTCTGTCGGTAATACGCTGCTGTTTACTCCGAAATGTCTCAGGCCGGCGGCCCCGACGAAACTGGCATTTCCCATATAAGGAAGAAGCCATGTTCTTTCTTCGGAACCATCGTACGTGCGCATTTTTATCCGCTCAATATCCAATTTTTTAGGCCTGCTTTGATTGACAACCCTTTCGTGAGCTTCCGTCCTTGTTATAAAGGGGGCGTTGTTTGTTTGAGCATCCGTCAGCAGGACAAGTACAGGTTTGTTCGCAGCCTGCTGAATATTTTCTTCCTGATAAATCTTTAAGCTGTCCGGGCCACAGGCAAAATTCATCATCCTTATAGCAAATAAATTCGGATGTTTCGCTACGAAAAGATTGGCCTTCAATATCTTGACGCTCTGGACCCAAAATTCGTTCTCCACCACATCATCCAGAGAGATGCTTAAGAACTTATGTTCCAAAAAGAGCTGCGGTATGTAATGTAAGCCCCGAATCTGTGAGAACATAGCCCCCGAGCTTGAGCTTGCTTCCGGGTCGAGCAGCACATAATCTCTGCCGATACCAATATATGCCTTTTCATTATTCTCTTCGATTCTCTTTAAGAACTTGTCCCCCTCTTCATAAAGCTCATCTTTGAATCTGCTTTCGGCCACGTCGGCGTATTTGATAGCTTCTCTGAGCTGCCTATCCGTGAAGCTAAACCCTAATCTATCAAATTCCCGTTTAATTTCTTTAACGAGAAGCTGTATATCTCCAAAGTGCAGAACAGGATTTATCTGTTTGCTCTTATCGAGCGAAAGGACATCGTTTAAGATGTATCCTTCCGACTCCGTGTAAATACAGTACTTCAGGTCCGGAGGGGTGCCGGTCCTTTGCTCGATAAAACTCGGATTAAACAGGTATTCTATGTCCGGATTTTTATTTAATACCGCTGCGTGTCCTGTTGCCAATTTTCTGGCTATACAGAACTCTGTTCTTGAATTATCAATTCCTATCTTTGCAAGCTCTTTATCGGTTCTCGGTGATACCACAGGATAGAAGCCGAGTTTCCTGAACAAAGCGGCACTCCAGATTCCTTTCTCTCCGAGCGTCGCAGTGCTTCGCTTAATCCCCACCGTCGCCGTCTTCTGCTTATCTCTTTGTGAAGAAGACAGCTCCTGGAGCAGGCATCCCTGCTTTTTGAAGTGCTTCTCGTATATCTTATGGTATTTTTCCACGTAGTTTGTCTTAGGTTTTTTCGCTGACTCGGAATTTCCTCTCGGGCAAAAGCCTCCTGTAAGTATCTCATCTTCCTCAATTGAAAATACTTCGAGCTGACAATCCCTAACGCCGCAGGATTGATCTGCGAACAGCTCTTTGCAGGAAACTTTGCGCTTTTCGAAAGGCATATCGACTAAACCCCAGCCTCTGAATGCGGATTCGTAGCTTTTGCCCTGTGCTTCCAATTGTTTTATGTTCTCGATGATGTCCAGGGCCTGGCCCCAGGCGCCGAACATTTCCCGGTGAGGATAGGCCTCTATTTGTTTGTCCGTTACCTGGGCAAGCGCAGCGAGGAAAGCTTTTCCCAAAGGAGGGCCTCCCTGTGCGGAACATTTGTCCCCGGCGTGCTGAGAGCCTCCGACAAACTTAAAGTAATAACTGGCGGCGGTTCCCCTGACTACCGCAGCAGCTATTTCTTCTTTGCTGAAACCCTCGGCGATAAGCCTGTTTTCATCCATCTCCATAAAGACGCCACAGGTCGAGTCGATTACCGGAACTCTCTGGGCCTTTAGAGCGGCCTGCTGTAAGGAATTTTCCACATTCAGATTGATGACGTCAGCCATATTTTCGAGCGTCTGGCCGGAACCGGCCTGGCAGCTATAATTCATTTTTGCTTCCTTGACCGTTCCATCCTTGGCGAAACTGGTAAACTTCATATCCTGGCCGCCTATTTCGAAAATGGTGTCAATCTCCGGATTGCAGTGCTTAACGCCGAGGGCATGACAGGTAATCTCGTCAGTTACTCTGTCTGTGAGCTCTATTCCTTTTTTAGCCAATTGCTCCGATTTCTTTTTGCCGACCAGAATCTTCTCGTACAATTTCCTCGCAGAGCCGGTAGCTCCGACACCCTTTACAATCACTTTGTCCTTGTGTCTGCTCAGGTACTTTAGAACCCGCTTTAGCGATTCCTCGGGATTGCCGTGGGTTTTGATATAAAGTTTATCGAGAAGCTTTCCTGTTCTTAATTCAACCAGCGCCCCTTTTGTTGTCGTACTGCCCCCGTCTATTCCCAGCACTACTTCGGTTCTTTTTGGTATCTGGCCTTTTAAGCTATCGCTGTTTTCATTCACCTTTTCGAGATATTCGAAAAGAGCGGGGGCGAACTGTCTTTTTTCCCTGCTGTAGGCTGCGATTTTATCGAGCTGTCCGAGACTAAAAACAACGCTGTTATTCTCCTCAATTCCTTTGGCCGCGGCGCCTATGGCCGCTATGTTGTGGTAGTGCTGCGGCCTTGTTATAGAAATCCCGAGAAACTCTTCGAGGTTCTTTCTTATGAGGTCGTTGGTTAGAACACCCCCGGTTGCAATAGCATGAGCAGAATCTTTAGAGGCCTTGAATTCTCTTGCACCGAGAACGTCGATTTTATAATTTCTCGCGACCGTCCTGAACAGCCCTGCTAAATTATCTTCCCTTTTTGCACCTTCATTTTGCTTATGAATCAAATCAGACTGAATAACGACACCGCATCTTGCCAAGAACTCGCTTGGCTGTTTTGACTGCCCGGCCTCTTTTTGGGCCTTATAGAACATCTCCTCCAGTCTTAACTGTAATTTCTTCCTGTTCTCTATTCTGATACTTTCCTTTTGTTTTTCGTCCGTTACCTGAACGTTATCACCAAGCTCAGGTTCGGGAACCTGGCCTTCGAACAGCCTCCTACATTGTTTTTCTATCAATGTTCCGGAGCCGCCGCCGCACTTGGTCCCTGTTTTCCATTCCTGAATAATCTTTTTGCCGTTTATCTGTTTTAGATTAAAAAAGTATGAATCTTTGGCACCAATATGAAAGATGTACTGTGCCTGAGGCTGTGCTGTTTCGGCGCCCTTTGGGATTGCGACGCTGTCGAACGTGTATGTTATACCTTCCATAACCTTCGTGAAGGATTCGGCCCCGCTTCCTGTAAACGCTGTATTTTTTATTTTATCACTGCCGTATTTTTCTATTACGTCCCGCCATGCTTCTTTCACTGCTCCAATAGGGTCGGCAAAGTGCATTATCGGTTTCGGAGAGTATATAATTTTTTTATCCTCCGCGAGGACCGCATAATGCACAAAGCTGCTTCCAACATCAAAGCCTGCAAACAGGTTTTCCGAGCTGGTGACTTTTCGCTTAATTTGTTTTTCCATAATTTACTCCCTACACTCTCGCTGCGCTAAGGTCTCGTACTTGTTGTGCGCTTTGTTCAGTAATGTTGCTACGGATTTTTTCGAGCATTGCTATGAGCTTTTTTTGTTCAGTCTGCTTAAGAGCAGCCATTATTCGCTTCACCTCCTTTGCATAAAGCGGCTCGATTTGGGCAAGCAATCTTTTGCCCCGGCTGGTAAGCTTGACTATATTAGACCTTCTGTCAGATGGTGCAGGCGTTCGTATAACAAAGTCTGCTTTTTCCATTCGGTCTATAAGAGAGGTAATATTTGCGCGGTTAACGAGCATCATATTACTTAACTGTGCCTGGCTCAGACCTTCTCTGTTGCCGCTCTGGTGCTGAAGGAGCATCATAAGGTTGAACTGGACGTCCGTTAGGCCAAAAGGCCGTAAGAAATCGCCGGCTTTTTTTCTCAAACACGAGGCGGTATAATAGGTGTTGAGCAGGGCCTCATGGGCCAGCGTAGCTATTGGTTTTTTAAAACGCAGCTCAAATTCGAGAGACATTTTTGTATCCCCTTACATTTTCTATATATTGTTTATATATATATTGTTTCTTAGTGAACTAATATGTCAATTCAATTCTGCAAAAAAACCTGAAAAATTTACTAACACGACAGAGCTTTGAATAGCAGATAAGCTGTTAGTAAGTGTGTTAGAACCATCACGAACTAACATTGCGATAT
>CAZLIO010000155.1:0-4109 GCA_964559025.1 uncultured Pirellulales bacterium
CGCCGTCGTTTACATCGTCAAAATTATCACCCAGATACATATCGTGCGAGACGGCAAAGTCTCCCGGAGACCAGGAAAGGTTCACCCATGTATCCAGAAGCATGGAGCCATCCTTCGGGCTGGGACTCGACGCTAATGGAAGTGGCTCACCCCGCATGGCAGCCCGGATTTGATCCGCAGAAAGCGCGCCATCGTATAGGCGGACTTCGTCGAGAAGACCACCGAAAGCCTCGGTTCCCTCCGAAACCGGGTTCCCATCATTACCGATCCAGGCGAAGGGGTGAATGGCTGCCAGGCCGGTGTAGGTTCCTGTTGCCACCTCCTCACCGTCAACGTACACAACGTAGTTACCTGCCTCCCAGGTTAAGGCGACGTGATACCAGGTCTCGGTCTCCAGGACCATAATGTTTGTCTGTCTTGTATGCGAATCGCCAAGGCCCAGGTCTAACTCCGTGTTGCTGCCGTCCATATATAGCTGAATTCGGTTGCTATACGATGGTTGTGTCGTATGGCCAAAGAAGTAACGAGTCTGCGATGGCTGCGGTTCGGAAAGGTATCCCCAGACCGCCATTGTTCCCGCAGATGCCGACATGCCCGTTGTGGGGAACTCCACGTGAGCCGTGCTCGTACCGTCGAGCAACACAGCCCCTACCGCTTTGCCGTCATTAGGCTGCCATTCCACATTTTCAGATAGCGTACCGTCGTTATCACCTCCGGCGCTGTCTGCCGCGGTCATGCCCGATGATTCATCGAATCTCCAGTATCCGATGAGGTCTGCCTGGACATGCGCAGGAGAAAGGCCCATGCCCAGCACCAAAACAAAAGAAACAAAGTAAATCAATTTCTTACACATAATAGTCCTCCTTTAAAAATAAAATTAGGTTGTTAATTGAAATGTAAGAAGATTAACTGCGAGGTATGGATTCTCCCTTTCAACTCTCTGCCTCGCATGATACGCACTAACTCCTCCTCTATTTTGAAAACTACAGGAATTGCACCTGCCCGTCTTGGCTTGGCCCTGCTCTGACTCGCTCGGCCTTGACGAGCCAAGCCGAGACAGGCTGGATGACCTTAAGCCACAGATGCCCGCCCATTCGGCGGAGTTTACCCTGAGCGCAGCCGAATAGGCCCAGGGTAGGATCTGAGCAGGAACAAACTTTACCCAGCCCCTGCCGCAGAGGCTGGGTTTACTATTTTCGTTTATACCAAATCAGCCGCCTTCCCGTCAAGGAAAAAACTGATTCTTAGAGGCATTTCTTGCTCCCATTTTTTGAGAATCATTTTATGACCTTTATTAACAAAAGAGCGGGGATACAGACCCGCAATGAAAAACAGAGTTTAGCGTTCAGCGTAGAGCGTATAGTTTTGAGGGGACAATTTTGCAAGATCCTTCGACCCTTCGGCCTCGCTCAGGACACAGTGTTGACCGGAAGGCAAAAAGCCTTTAGACTAAGAAAATTAGAAGAAATTAAATTACCATGAGGTGACATATGCAGCCGGACGAAAAATGTGGCCAATGTCGGTTCTATAACGAAAAAATGGAAAAACAGGGCGAATGCCGAAGATATGCACCCAGGCCAAACGTTCTAAAGATAAATTGGGTCAAAGTGGGAATCGACCACTGGTGCGGTGAATTTGAGCAACAAAAGCCTGACCCGAGCGAAGCGGATGGGGCAAAGGGCTTGTCCTGAGCGGAGTCGAAGGTTCTAAAATCCTCAATTCTAAATTCTCCTGATTTCCTGTTCTCCTGTTCTCCCGATATCCTGTTCTCTGTCCTCTGCCATCTGTTCCCACATCTGCCCATCAGGTGAGCTAAATATTTCCCGGCTCTTCTATTTCTTTAGCTTCTCTGCATCCACCCACCGCCAGCTCATCCGGCCTGGTCATTGCTCCTGCAAACGGTCCTTATCAGGCAGTTTTGCCCGCCATTGCTCGGCCTTTTCCGGCTTATGGACTTTCGCGGTAGGGCTTGCCCGATTGGTATAGTTTCAGCCGCTCTTCAAAATCGGCACGCAGTTGCTCCTCTTCCTTAGTTAGTAAATCTATCGCTTTTTTATGCCACTTGACGGCGGAATCAAAATCGCCGGTCTCGGCATAGGCCGCCGCCAGGGTGCCGACGCAGCGGGCCTTCTTCCAGTTCGTCAGTTCGCTGGCCTTGGAGGCTTGCTCAACTGCCTTGGCACCATCGCGAAACTCAGCCACCGGGCACGTGGCCCGCAACCAGGCGAGGTCGTTAAAGGCAAGCGCATAGCCCGGATCGACACGCACCGCTGCTTCATAATCGATAATCGCTTCGGCGAATTTACCGCCGCTCATATTAGTTTCGGCACGATTGTAATACGCCCTGCTTAACCACTTGACAGCGCCTTCTATGCGTGCAGTAGTCTCTGCATCTTTCAATGACCGCAACTCTTCTATCAGTTGTACAGCTTCCTTCTCTCTCCCCTCTTCAATAGACTCCCACAGGGAATAGAGCTTGGTACCTTCGCCGGCGAGGAGTTTTTCTGCCTCAATCAGAAGAGGTTCTACGACATATTGCATATCCAACAGCCAATCCTCAAGCAGAACATGAGCTCGATTGAGGGCTGCTCGCGCTTCCTCGTAGCGGCCGAGTTGATGCAGGGCCATAGCCTTAAATGCCAAAAGAGCGGGAGGATCGTCAGCTCGCAACTTTTCGACGTGTATTAGTGTCGTAAGGGCGTCCTGATATGCCCCCACACGGTACTGAGCCACGCCCAGCTTAGCGAGGATTCTCCCGTCATTTGGTTGCAAACGGTTTGCCATCTCGGCCTTGCCAAGCGCCAAACGGTAGGCCTCGATCTGTCCGCCAGGCGAGCGGACCAGCTCAAAAATTTCTCTATCGAGCTTTATGACTTCCTCCCAAAGTCGGGCTTTGGCAATCTGCAACGCCGCCTCACGTACCGGCTCAGCAAGCGTCTTATCAGCCTTTAGTCTATCTATTACTTCACTATGGAAGCCGGTTTCTTTATATAACTCATCCACTAACTCATCCACAGCCTTCCTCGTGGCTTGAAGCTTCCACCTCGGCTCATAACCACCAGCAGGCGTGGTGGATTCCCAGAGTTTTATATTGTTGTCGTAATCCCAACTTCCTGCAGCAATGGTTTTGCCGTCCGGGCTGAAGGCTATCGAGGAGGGATCCTTAAACACAAAGGTCATCAGCTCGTCGCCGGTTGCCGAGTCCCAGACCTTGATTGTGTTGTCCCCACTGCCTGAGATGATGCGCTTGCCGTCAGGGCTGAAAGCCACCGGTATAACCCAATTTCTATGCCCTCGAAGAGTCATAAGTTCGGCGCCGTTAGCCGCATCCCAGAGCTTTACCGTTTTGTCCGAACTACCAGAGACGATTCGCTTGCCGTCCGGACTGAACGCTGCTGACCAGACGCTGTTACTATGCCCGCGGAGAGTCATCAATTCGGTGCCGGTTGCAGCGTCCCAAATTTTGATTGTTTTATCGTCACTGCCTGAGACGATTCGCTTGCCGTCAGGGCCGAATGCAACAGATTTGACGCGTTCCTTGTGCCCGCGGAGGGTCGTCAACTCGTCACCGCTTACCGAGTCCCAGACCTTGATTGTGCTATCCTTACTGCCTGAGATGATCCGCTTGCCGTCCGGACTGAACGCTACTGACCAGACCGTGTCATCATGCCCAAGGAGGGTCATCAGTTCGGCGCCGGTTGCTGAGTCCCAGACCTTGATTGTGTTGTCGCCACTGCCTGAGATGATGCGCTTGCCATCCGGGCTTATGTTTACCGAATCGACCGTGTTATCGTGCCCACGGAGAGTCATCAGCTCGGCGCCGGTTGCCGAGTCCCAGACCTTGATTGTTCTATCGGTACCGCCTGAGATGATGCTCTTGCTGTCCGGGCTGAAAGCTATGGAAACGGCACAGTTATGGTGACTGAGTGTTACTGCCTCGGCCCTGATGGCAGCGTCCCAGACCTTGATAGTTTCGTCGTAACTGCCTGAGACTATACGCTTGCCGTCAGGGCTTATGGCTATCGAAGTGACCGAGCCACCGTGCCCACGGAGGGTCATCAGTTCGGCGCCGGTTGCCAAGTCCCAGACCTTGATTGTTCTATCGTTAC
>CAZLIO010000155.1:4209-7471 GCA_964559025.1 uncultured Pirellulales bacterium
GTCATCAGTTCGGCGCCGGTTGCCAAGTCCCAGACCTTGATTGTTCTATCGTTACTGCCTGAGATGATACGCTTGCCATCCGGACTGAAGGCTATCGAACCTATTGTACCGGCCCCCCGGTAATCGTGCCCACGGAGGGTCATCAGTTCTACGCCGGTTGCGGCGTCCCAGATTCTGATTGTGTGATCCGCACTGCTTGAGGCAATACGCTTGCCGTCAGGGCTGAACAATACCGAGCTAACCCGCAATTTATGCCCTCGAAGAGTCATTACTTCGGCGCCGGTCGCCGCGTCCCATACCTTGATTGTGTTATCCTCACTGGCTGAAACAATACACTTGTCGTCGGGGCTGAACGCTACTAAGCTGATCGAGCGCCCATGCCCGCGGAGAGTCATCAGTTCGGTGCCGGTTGCGGCGTCCCAGATTTTGATTGTTCTATCGTAACTGCCTGAGACGATTCGCTTGCCGTCAGGGCTGAATGCTACCGAGGTAACCCCGTATTTATGCCCGCGGAGGGTCATTACTTCGTCGCCGGTCGCCGCGTCCCATACTTTGATTGTGTTGTCGTCACTGCCTGAGACGATGCGCTTACCGTCAGGACTGAAGGCTATCGAACCAACGAAGTCATCGTGCCCAAGGAGGGTCATACGGGACTGGTCCGCGATATGTCGGAGGCGATACCATTCCCACCCGCGAAGGTCGTTAGGACATGACTCTAATAATTCGCGGACACGCCGTATGTTTGCCTCACGGTATTTGGCATCAGCCAACTGAATACTGTTTACATAAAGAGTACGACGCAGCTCTTCGGCTCGTTGTTCAGCAATCTTGTGCTGCTCTACAGCCAACCTGCGTTGTTCTTCTGCGAGCTCACGCTGTTTTTCTGCAAGCTTAAACTGTTTTTCTGCCACCTTCTCGGCTTGTTCAGCTTGGGTGCGAGCGGTGGCCTCTTGCTTGCGGGCGTTCTCAGCCCTGAAGGACAACGCCGTACTGACGACCAGGCCCAAAACTATCACCACGGCTATGAGTGCAACCGTTGCTACTGAGCCGGCATGTTTTCGCACGAACTTCCTGGCCCGGTACACCGTTGACTCTGGCCCAGCAATGAGAGGCTCACCATTCAGGTAGTTCTGGATGTCGTCAGCCAGCTCGGAGGCCGACCGGTATCTTCTCGTTCGATCTTTTCGCATCGCTTTCATGGGTATCCACTCCAATTCTCTATGAAGACGTCTGGTTAATGTGATGATCTGTGTTCTACGGTTCTCAGCAATCGCTTTGGCCTCTTCACCTAAGCTCGTCAGCCGGGTGCTTGGCAAGGGCGGTTCATCTTCTCGTATAGTCCTCTGAAGCTCGGCGAAACCTGCGTGCTCTAAAGATTCCCGGTCAAACGGCAATACACCTGCCAACAGCACGTAAAGCAGGACTCCTAACGAATAGATGTCCGAGCGGGTATCGATGTCCTGAGTTGCCAAATCCACCTGCTCAGGGCTCATATATTCAGGTGTACCGAGCAGCTGACCTTCATGTGTGAAAAAAGTCTCCTCTGTCAGAGACTGCGTAATAGCTTTGGCGATGCCGAAGTCGATAATCTTAGGTACCGCTTTATCAACATGATTAGAAACTAAGATGTTCGACGGCTTGATGTCCCGGTGGATGATTCCCTTCTGATGGGCGTGCTGAACACCCTCGCAGACCTGTCGAAATAGCTCAAGCCTTTCCTCAATATTCAGCTTTTGTTCATCGCAATATTTAGTGATGGACATGCCCTCTACGTATTCCATTACGAAATATGGCCGCCCGGCCTCTGTCGTGCCTGCGTCAAATACATGGGCGATATTGGGGTGGTCCAACACGGCCAGAGTTTGGCGCTCGGCTTCGAAACGGGCAATCACCTGTTTTGTGTCCATACCTAATTTGACAATCTTCAGCGCTACGTTGCGACGAACGGGCTCCTGTTGTTCGGCCAGATATACCAAACCCATCCCGCCTTCTCCAATCAGCTCAAGCAGCTTGTATCGACCAATCATCGTACCAGGGCCTTCGATTAAAAAGGATTCCTCCACGGTTACGTCCGGCTCAAGAGCCGGGACTTCAAGAAAGCTGTCCTCAGTATCGTGGGCCTTGAGTAAGGCCTCGACACGATTCAAGAGATTGATATTATGCCCGCAAGCTGTTTTGATATAAGCATTTCGTTCAGCTTGGGATTTCAGTTTGAGGGCGGCGTAAAAGATCGCCTCTTCGTCTTTATGCTCGGTACCCATGATTATCTCCTTGTCTAATTTGTTCCACTATATAATGCGTAATTCGAGCATGGGATACCCCGGAAAAAACCTGAAAATTCTTAATAATATGGGAAATATTTCCTGAGCGGCGGCAAAAAGCGAGCTAAGTCATTATGAGTGTCAGCTCTGACTTGCTTCGTCACCTTTTGTGATCTCCAAACGTAACCAGGAGCGTGCGTAGGCCCAATATTGGTCGGCTGCGTTGTGCGAGATACCCAAAACCTCAGCCGCTTGCTTGCAGGTTAGCCCGGCGAAATAGCGGAGCTTGACCAGATCGGCCTTAACCTTGTCTTTCGTTGAGAGTTTCTCAAGAGCTTCGTCGAGTGCAATGAGCTCGTCCAGACGTGCTTCATTATTGCTTGCCGGAACTGCATCGTTGAGATCGATTCGTTTACGGCCACCACAGTACTTGATACTCTTTTTACGACGTGCGTTATCGATGAGGATGCGACGCATGGCTTCGGCTGCTGCAGCAAAAAAATGGGTGCGACCGCTCCAATTCTGGGCCTCTGAACCCACTAAGCGGATATAGGCTTCATGGACAAGAGCGGTTGCCTGGAGCGTCTGGCCGGGCAGCTCCTGCGACATCTTCAGCCGAGCCAAACGCCGCAGCTCCTCGTATACCAACGGAAGCAGTTCATCCGCAGCCTTGGCATCGCCTTGCTCGATTGCGCTCAAAATACGGGTAACATCACTCATACACTATCTCTAAACTCAATTTCTCGCTTCTCCAGCTTCGGTTTTCCTCTTCGGTCTTGAATTTGTAGTCTTTGCTCATTATTTCCCAATTCATTTTATACCCAAAATCCGCCAAGGAAAAGTGGAATTCTCTTAGCTTGATGGTTTATAATCCCTCGGATTTGGCTGGAGTTCATTGAAGCAAGACCGCCGCGGTCTGAGAATTATACAGACTGGGAATTATACAGAATTTGAAAATCATAACTGAATCGTTTAGAATACCTGATTATAAAATGTTGACA
>CAZLIO010000156.1:0-7438 GCA_964559025.1 uncultured Pirellulales bacterium
GAACTGGTTTCTTATCATCATACCATAGTCGCTGTTGGAAAAACGGGCAACTTTTTTTAGGTACTGCTCAATTGAAATTTTATTTATTATTGCCATTTTATTGATTGCAATTTTTTAAGCGTCGCCCCTTCGGCAAGCTCAGGGCAGGCTTGGGGGCTAAACAATCCTCCAATAAGTTGGAGGGCTAACTATTTACACTATCGTTTTGCGATTATCAATAACTATCTTGTGATTTTTCCGAAAACAGCAATGGCTTCGGAGTTACAACCCAGCCGGCCGGTCGCTGGTTTTTACCCTCGCGACCAACATCGCCGAGGTCATCGCGTGCCTTTTCTCCCAGGGCGAGAAGACGCTTAACTACATCAGGATGCCGGTCGGCAATATTGTTTGTTTCGCCGATATCGGCTTCGAGGTCGTATAGTTTTAGCGGAGCATTAGATGCAGCCTTTTCCTGCTTGCGTTTTGTTATCTTGTACGGCAGATGCAGTTTCCATTTGCCGCAGCGCACCGCCTGTAACTGGTCCCTGAAGTAATAGTAAAACGCCTCGTGCGGCGACTTCGCACCTCTTTTGCCGGTCATAAGGGACCAGATGTTTTTGCCGTCGATGATGCGGTCGGTTGGTGCCTTTGTACCTGCCAGTCGGGCTAATGTCGGCATCAGGTCCAGCGTCGAAGCCAATTCGTCGCAGGTTTTGCCCGCCGGGATTTTGCCGGGCCAGCGACACACGGCCGGCTCGCGCATACCGCCTTCCATCGTACTGCCTTTGAAACCCGAAAGCGGCAGATTGCTGCCGCCCCAACGTTTAGCTGCGCCATTGTCGGAGGTAAACACAACTAATGTGCGGTCATCAATGCTTAGCTTCTTTAGCGTTTCAAGTATCTGACAGGTTGAAAAGTCGATTTCTTCGGTCGCGTCGCCATAACCACCGTTGGCGGACTTGCCGCGGAATTCATCGCTCGAATGCACCGGATTGTGCACCATCGTGTGCGGCAGATAAACAAAGAACGGTTTGTCCTTATTGGTGGTGATGAACTTGAGCACCTCCTGCGTATAACGCTTTGTCAGCGTGTTCTGGTCGGCGGGCGCTTCGATGACCTTTTCGTTTCGCAGCAACGGCAGCGGAGGATTCTGCTTGCGCTGCCTGGCTCCCATATCGTTACTGTATGGGATGCCGTAGTAGTAGTCGAAGCCCTGACGTGTGGGCAGAAATTCCGGCTGGTCCCCTAAATGCCACTTGCCAACACACGCAGTGGCGTAGCCCTGGGCTTTGAGCACCTCGGCGATGGTGATTTCATTCGGATTTAGTCCCTTCCGGGCAACCGGGAACAGCACCCATTCGTTCCTGCCGCTTTCGTGCATATTAACGCGGCGGGGATAGCAGCCGGTCATCAGACTCGACCGGGACGGTGTGCATACACCGCTGGTTACATAGAAGCTCGTAAAACGCATGCCTTCGGCAGCCATTCGGTCGATGTTCGGCGTCCGGTGTTTCTTCGAGCCGAAACAGCCGAGGTCACCATAACCCAAATCGTCACAGAAAATGATAATGAAGTTCGGCTTATTAGCTGGGTTGCCTGTACTTTGTGCAAAACCTGAGGACAGTTCGTCCGCGCAGCCGGGCAGCACAACTCCGGCGGCGGTTACGCCGGCAAGCTTTAAGAAATTACGGCGGTTTATGTTTTTATTCATAATGACGTTTCTTCCTGTAAGTAAATGACAACCAAACATTATCTTCTCTTAGTTTTGCCCTTTCGCTTTATGATTCTTTTTCTTTTCGAGCGTTGCTTTATTTTTCTTCCACCCCCCATCATCTGGTTCAGCGCGCCCATGTTAAGTCCCCCTGAGAACATGCTCTTGAGTCCGCCGAGGCTTCCGCCGCTGATTGCCTTCATCATATCTCTGCTGCGTTTGAATGTCTTTACCAGGCCGGAAACATCCTGAGCTTCAGCACCTGCGCCCGCGGCGATACGTCTTCTTCTGGAGGAATCTATAATGTCCGGGTCGCGGCGTTCGGCGGGTGTCATCGAATAGACAATCGCTTCGGTTTGATTGAGCTCGGCGCCGTCGAAGTCCAGGTCTTTGAGCTGCCCACCCATTCCGGGCATCATTTTGAGCATATCTTTCATACCGCCCATTTTTTTGACAGCCTGCATCTGTTTGAGGAAATCGTCAAAGCCGAAACTTCCTTTGGCCATTTTCTTTTGCAGCTTCAAGGCCTCTTCAGCTTCGAAATGTTCCTGGGCCTTCTCGACGAGCGTTACGACATCGCCCATCCCGAGGATTCTGCCGGCCATACGGTCGGGGTGGAATTCTTCGAGCTTGTCCAGCTTTTCGCCTATGCCGATGAACTTGATGGGCTTTCCGGTAACGGCTTTTACGCTGAGAGCAGCACCGCCGCGGGCATCGCCGTCGAGTTTTGTCAAGATGACGCCGTCGAGCTCGAGGCGCTCGTTGAACTCTTTGGCTGAATTAACGGCGTCCTGGCCGGTCATCGCATCGCAGACCAAATAAATCTGGTGCGGATTGACCGCCTTTGCAACGTCGGCAATCTCGGTCATCATTTCCTGGTCTACGTGGAGCCGGCCTGCGGTATCGAGCACGACCACATCATAGCCGTTTTTCCGGGCGTGCTTTAAAGCATTTTTTGCGACCTTTACGGCGTTTTTGCTCTCTTCACTGTAAACATCAGTATTTATCTGCCGACCGAGGATAATCAACTGCTCGACAGCAGCGGGTCTCTGGAGGTCGTCGGCCACTAAGAGCGGATTTTTACCCTTTGCGAGGAGGTACTTGGCAAGCTTGGCGGCGGTGGTGGTCTTGCCGCAGCCCTGGAGGCCGGCTAACATAATTACAGTAGGGCCGGGCGAGACAAAATAGATACGGGTATCGACCGGCCCCATCAACTTTGTAAGCTCGTCGCTGACGATCTTTACCATAACCTGGCCGGGATGAAGACTCTTTATCACCTCAGCACCAATGGCCGCCTGCGCAACGTCCTTGCAGAACTGCTTTACGACATTGTAGCTGACGTCCGCCTCCAGAAGGGCCTTGCGGACATCCCGCATAGCATCCGAGATGTTGGCTTGGGTAATGCGTCCTCGGCCGGCCAGCGACCTGAAAACAGAATTAAATTTCTCGGTTAGTGATTCAAACATAATTCGATACTCGATGCTCGATACTCAATACTCGATGCCGTCGCCCCTTCGGCAAGACTTCGGCGAGCTCAGTCGAGCCGCTCAGGGCAGGCTTACCGGCGACGGCTAAACAATCCCCAATTTTTGGGGGTTGACCGCAATGTCGAGCTTTGAACAATCCGGCGAAATAGGAATTGTAAGGCCGCCGAGGCGATTCTGCAAGAACAAAATCCGCCAATTACCGTCTCGAAGGGTGTAAGGCCAAAGCCTGTGAGTATATACACAGTGATGTAGTGTTATTATTCTTTTCGGAATTTGGGCGGTTTCGGCTGGTACTGAATTGCGATAAGTCCAGCTATTACAGGACTTAACAAAAATGCAGGAAGTTGCAAAGCTTCGAGAGATTTCTTTTTATTATAAGTTTATTGAAAAATATTCTTGCAGATACGAGAAGACTAAGGTATACTATTATGCTAAATTTCGGGTTCATAATGTCGGGCTTCTGCATAACGGCCGACCGGAGGAGAAGTCAAACGAAAATGAACCAATAAAGCATAGTATTACGAGTATCTGTATATTGCAGTATTCTAAGTTTTTTCGGAGGAGTATTATGTCTAAAGATGTTTTTTTGTTTTCTGTTTCGCTGATGGTCGGTTTTTCTATCGGCAAAGCCGGACACCTTAGCCGGCCTGTTTTTTTAAGAAATTTCTTTTAGAAACAGTAAATTTCACTCGGAGGAACAATTATGTTAGAGACAAAGTTTTTAAAACACATACTCTGTCTGGTGGTGCTGCTTAGTATTTCGGTCATTATCGCTGATGCCACTGAAGGTGAAGGTGTAATGACGGAAGAGGACACACCGGTATCTATCACGTTGCTTGGCAGTGACCCGGATGGTGACACGCTGACCTACAATGTTGTAACCGGGCCGTCTCATGGGCGCCTGAGCGGGAAAGCGCCAAAGCTGACCTATACGCCCCAGCCGAATTTCAACGGGAAAGACAGCTTTACCTTCAATGTCAACGATGGGACGGTGGACGGCGTTCCTGTAACCGTGTTAATCATGGTAAAGGCGGTCAATGACCCGCCAACGGCTAATGATGACAGTGTAACGACGCAGGAAGACACGTTAGTGTCGATTACTTTAGCCGGCTGTGACCTCGACGGGGATGCGCTGATCTACAGCGTGGTAAAAGGTCCATCCCACGGAAGCCTGAGCGGGACGGGACCAAATCTGACCTATACTCCAAATGCGAATTTCAACGGGTCGGACAGCTTTCTCTTCAAGGTCAACGACGGGACGGTGGACAGCGCTGCTGCAACCGTCTCGATAACGCTCAAGCCGGTCAACGACCCGCCGACAGCCAGTTACGTCGGTGCAACGGTACAGAACAACCCGCCCGTAGCCAAGGACGACAGTGTGACGACGGAGGAAGACACGCCGGTATCGATTACCTTGGATGGCAGTGACCCCGACGAAGATGCGCTGAGCTACACTGTTGTAGAAAGTCCGTCCCATGGAAGTCTGAGCGGGACAGCGCCAAATGTGACATATACGCCAAAACCGAATTTCAACGGGTCAGACAGTTTTACTTTCAAGGTCAGCGATGAGACGACCCAGAGCGATGCTGCAATTGTGTCAATTACAGTAATGTCGGCCAACGACACGCCGAACGCCAAGGATGACAGTGCGAGGACGCTGGAGGACACACCGATAGAAGCGATTGATGTGCTGGGAAACGATACCGACGCCGATGACGACCAGCTCACGACGTCTGCTGTTACTCAGGGCAGGAGCGGTTCGGTTACCATCAACGCTGATAACACGCTGAGCTATAGTCCGAAGGCAAACTTTTGCGGCACCGATTCTTTCACCTATACCATCAGTGACGGCAAAGGCGGAACTGATACAGCTACGGTGAGTGTTAAGGTCAAGGCGGTCAATGATACACCCACGGCCAATGATGAGAGGGTGACGACGCAGGAAGATAAATCGGTGTCGATTACTTTAGTGGGCAATGACCCCGACGGAGATTCCCTGAGCTACAGTATTGTCAAAGGGCCGTCTCACGGGAGCTTAAAAGGGAAAGCGCCAAAGCTGAGATATTCGCCAAAGGTGAATTTCAACGGCTCGGACAGCTTTACCTTCAAGACCAACGACAAGAAAACGGACAGCGAGGCTGCAACCGTCTCAATAACGGTCAAGGCGGTCAATGATGCGCCGATGGCCTATGACGACAGTGTGACGACGCAGGAGGATAGATCGGTATCGATTACCTTAGCGGGTGGCGATGCCGATGGTGATTTGCTGACCTATAGTGTGGTAACAGAGCCATCTAACGGGAGCTTAAGAGGGACAGCGCCAAACCTGAGATATTTACCAAAGGCGAATTTCAACGGGTCGGACAGCTTTACCTTCAAGGTCAGCGACAAGACGGTGGACAGCGAGGCTGCAACCGTCTCAATAACGGTAAAGGCGGTCAATGATGCGCCGACGGCCAATGATGAGAGGGTGACGACGCAGGAGGACGAGCCGGTGTCGATTCGCTTAGCGGGAAATGACCCTGACGGAGATTCGCTAAGCTACAGTGTGGTAAAAGGGCCGTCCCAGGGGAGGTTGAGCGGGACAGCGCCAAGGCTGAGATATTCACCAATGGCGAATTTCAACGGGTCAGACAGCTTTACCTTCAAGGTCAGTGACAAGACGATGGACAGCGAGGCTGCAACCGTCTCAATAACGGTAAAGGCGGTCAATGATGCGCCGACGGCCAATGACGACAGTGTGTGGACGCATGAGGACATGCCGATAGTAGAGATTGATGTGTTAGCGAACGATACCGATGTTGATGATGACCCGCTTAAAATAAGCGCTGTTACTCAGGCCAAGAACGGCTCTGTCAGCATTGATACTGATAACACGTTGCGCTACGCTCCCAAGGCGAACTTTGGCGGCAGCGATTCTTTCACCTATACTGTCTATGACGGCAAAGACGGAACTGATACGGCCACGGTGAATGTTAAAGTCAAGGCGGTCAATGATGCGCCGAGTTTTACTTCAACACCTCTAACCAAAGCTACAGTGGACGCATTATATACTTATGATGTTGATGCCGCGGACCCGGATGCAGGGGATACGCTTACTTACTCCTTAACCATCAAACCGGCAGGTATGACCATAGATGCGGCTACCGGCTTGATACAGTGGACACCGGCGAGTCACCAGGCGGGGGCCAATGATGTGGCGGTCAAGGTCGCAGATAACGGCAGTGTTCCAGCTTCTCAGACCCAATCATTTACCATCACAGCTTCTCTGCCAACCACGCCGGCGACAACTGTCTTGAGCACAACAGATGACTGCAACAAAAAATGCAAAACAATATTATCAGCAGCCTGCAAAGACGGCATCGTCCAGGCCAGTGACGACAACAGGGGGGAAACTGAATCCGGCTTATACACATCCTATGATTTTTCAGATGTATCTATTCCCGCAGGTGTTGAAATAGCATCGGTCGTTGTTTATGTGGAACACTTCGAGCAAGAACATTTTCCCGCCGGAAAATTACAATGGGCCGCCGGAACAGGCTGGCCGAGTAATCCGGTAGTTTGGGCCTTAATGAATGCTCCTGTGTACGAAGGAGAACCAAATGAGGCGACAGACTTGTGGGACGTAACAAGCCTCGTCGACACGCCCGAAAAGGTAAATTCCCTTCAGCTGCAGGTCAGAAACAACGACGACGTTGCCAAGAGAAAAACATTAGTAGATTACATCTATGCCGTAGTTGAATGGAACTGAGTTCTGCGCGATTCTCGATCCTCGATTCTGGATTCTCGACGAGCATCTGGTATCGAGTATCAAGATTTAATGCGGAAATGTAAGAAAATTGAAAATTGCATTTGGCATTTAGTCAAATATCGAGTATAATATATATAGAGCGGGCAGCATAAGTGAGGGGAAATCAGGCAGGGGGCCAAATAGTCCGATATGTTTTTTCACTTATGCTTGTTGTTTGTGAGATATAGTGAATGGAGTCTGAACGGGTTTGAGCGATTGCCCGTTTATTAGTTAGTGTTGCTAACATAATACTACTCCTTTCTTCTATTTGGGGGGCTGGTCACCACACGGTCAGCTCCCAATTTTTTTACCAGCCATATCCATTCTGCAAACAAACCGAACATCTCAATAATTTCCTTCTATACTCCACTCCTTCCGTCGTGTCACTTTTAGATTATACCTCCTATCCGAAAAAACCAAGGCTTCTGCAAAATTGAGGTTAGGCATATATTATTTAAGAAAATCTGTTTT
>CAZLIO010000157.1:0-7342 GCA_964559025.1 uncultured Pirellulales bacterium
TGTTCTGGGCGCTCACTGGAAAGCACGCCCCGACCATGATACCCAAAAAGAACAAATTCGGCTTACCCATCGTCGAGCCGAGACGAGCACCTCATGAGCTAAAAAAACAATTACCCACCGGAATCTCAAAACTCGTAATGGACTGTATCGAGGACAACCCCGCACGCCGCCCGCGCAATATGATGACGGTTATGTCGAGACTGGACCTGATGGTACACAGTATCTTCGGCGGAAAAATAAAAACGAATAATAAAAATGCCTCAAACAATAATTGACTTGCTGAATAAGGGAATAGAAGCCGGCAATGCAGATAAGTTTCGACGGGGTAATTTGATTCATTTGCCCGCCAACGGCAGTTTGATTCTGACCGGCGATATTCACGGACATCGGCGAAACTTCGAAAGAATAGTCGCTTTTGCCGATTTGGCCAACAATCCTGATAGACATATAGTTCTCCAGGAAATTATACACGGAGGCCCCGAAGATTCGCAGGGTGGTTGTTTGTCGTATCAATTGTTGTTTGACGCTGTCCGCTATAAATTAACCTTTCCCGACCGCGTCCATATTATTATGGGAAACCACGATACCGCTTTCATAAACAACAGCGAAGTGATGAAAGACGGCAAAGAAATGAATCGAGCTATGCGTCTGGCTCTGGACCGGGAATTTCAGCAGGACGGCGCTGATGTCGAGCTGGCGATAAGACAATTTCTATTCTCACAACCCTTAGCTCTCAGATGCGACAACAGAATATGGATATCGCATTCGCTCCCGAGCGACCGCTTCTTCGATAAATTCGACCCGAAAATTCTGAACAGACAACTAAAAATTAACGATGTGGTCAGACCAGGCTCAGCTTACCTTTTAACCTGGGGCAGAAAGCACAGCCAGGCTCTGCTCGATAAAATGGCCGAACAGTTCGATGTTGATCTCTTTGTCCTCGGCCACCAGCCGCAAGAGCAGGGATGGAGTCAAGCCGGCGACAATCTGATAATTATCGCCTCTAATCACAATCACGGCTGCTTGCTTTCAACCGACCTGGCAATATCTTATACTATTGAGAAGCTAATCGACTCCATAGTACTGTTAGCTTCTATATCTTGAATTCTAATAATCCGAAGGGTAGAGTTCCACTGGCTATGCCCGTAGGCATCCACTTGATAATTCAATAATCAATTAACATGGATTGGTACTACTACATAGCACTGGCGGCAATCATCTCACAACTGCTCTTTTTGCTCCAGACATATAGTAATTATCACTATGCACTGGCAAAATACAAAAAAAAGCGTTTATGGCACGAGCTGAAGGCCGTGCTGATTGTGCCGTGTAAAGGTTTGGACCCGGATTTTCAAAGCAACATCACGTCATTTTTCAATCAGGACTACGAAAATCACCTGTTGTGGTTTGTGGTCGCCGATGAGTCGGACCCGGCCTACAGCGAGCTGTGCAAACTGAAAAATCAGCTCAGCCAAACCTCAAAAGCTCAGGATGTGCAGATATTTATTGCAGGCAAGGGCCAATCCTGTAGCCAAAAAATCCATAATCTGCTCTACTGTTACGAAAGAGTCAGCGATGATATCGACGTCCTCGCTTTTGCTGATTCCGACGTCTGTGTCCGCACCGACTGGCTAAGTCACTTAATTCACCCTCTTCGACAGCCCAAGAACGGCGTCGCTACGGGTTATCGTTGGTTTATACCGAAAAAGAACAACCTGGCCACTCTGGCCCTTTCGGCCCTGAACGCCAAGGTAGCCCAGCTGCTCGGCAACACCCCTTTCAACCAGGCCTGGGGCGGATCTATGGCTATCCGCATCGATGTCTTTCGCCGCCTCGGCCTCGACAAAATCTGGCCTAAAGCCTTAAGTGATGACTTGTCTCTCAGCATGGCCGTCAAAAAAGCTAGTATGAAAGTAGCTTTCGTTCCCGCCTGCCTGGTGGCTTCGCACGAATCCTCTACCTGGTCAAAGCTCTTTGAGTTCAGCCGAAGACAATTTCTAATAACTCGTATATACGCCCCGAAGACCTGGTGGTTTGGATTGCTTAGCAGCCTGTACTCAGTATTGGGTATATGGGGTGCGGCCGGCCTGGCAATCTACGCCGCGATGATCCAGCACAAAAACCTGGACCTCTTTGTTGCAGTACCAGTTGTATTTTTTGTAAATCAATTGGGCCGGGCGATACTCCGACAGAGAACCGCTGAAATATTGCTCAAACACGAGCGCCGGGCAATGAGGGCCGCCTGTCTCGCCGATATCCTCGCCTGCTGGCTATGGTCTTTGCTGCTGTTATTTTTTATCATCTCTTCGGCCTTTGGCAGAACTATTGTATGGCGAGGCATACGATATAAGCTGCTCGGACCAACCGAAATAATTGTTCAAGACACCAAAACGTAATAAATTTGCAATTCCTATTTCAACAGAGGCTATCTTAATTGATATGCACACTGTATTTGCGATAGCTCCCAGCCGCCCGCCCCCCATTAGCTGGACACACGCTACTCGCTGTTTGCCTGAAAACGGACCTCCCAATTCAGACGCCCGCAATCCCGGGGCGTGAATTCGACAAGCAGTATTCTCTCTTTTGTCATTCGTACCTGTGCATCCAAGCCCGCAACGTTTACTTCTTGCAGCCGCCACGCGAGGGGTACGTAGATCCTCATTTGATATGGGTCGTTGCCGACAACCCGTGATGTACCGCGCAGACAATCGTTTTTAGAATCCCATTCCAAAGCAACGAGGTCGTAGGCCATCTGCCGAACGTGCCGGTTAGTAGAGACCAGCACGGGATGGTCTCGCTTCTCCACGATGGAGTAGACTTCGCAGTCCGGGGCATCGAGGCGTCGGGTAAAGCTCCCCTTAAATGCACCCAGAAAGTTTTTGAGCCAGAACTCATAGACTAAATACTCCTTGTCGGGCGATAAACCTAAATCAGCAAACCGGATCTCCTCGGTCAGCGTCTGGCCATTATGAAGCTCATCGAAGTTAAACAAAGCCGCCACGTTCCACCGGCCGAAGGGACGCTCGATCGGCATGTTCCAGAGTCGGGCCGGATTGTGCTCGAACAGGTCAATGGCCATGGCCACATCCGGTGTAGTCGGCAGCACCCGCTTGATGATCTCCAGCCGCTCTTGAGGGGTCTTCTGATCACAGAACGGCTCGGCGAGCGTGACTTGGTTGCCCGCGATGGCGCAGAACGACGCGTGCACTTTAGCCTGGTTGTATGAGTAGACGCCTTGGGCGAAAACGTGAAAGCTGTCCGGGTTGTTCCACCAGACCTTGCCATTGTAGAAATAGCGTCCGCTGGCCTGTCTGATGAGCTGGGCGGTGAATGTCACCCCATCGCCGGAGTAACCTTGGTCGCTATCACCCCCGATGCGAAGACTATCCCATACATCGTAACAGAATCCAATATCGTTCATACACACGCCAGAGTAACAGCCGGATGGATGCTTACGCGCCAAATCGCGCCAAATCTTCATGCATGTGCGGAAGCTCTCCACTGAGGTGAAGAACGGGTCGTGTTGACCGGGCAACTTCCGCCAGTTGCTGGTGAAGTCAGCCGCATATCCGATCAGCTTGTCACGGTTGGCCCGGAAAAACGTCGTGGCCCGTTGGCGTTCAAACTCTAATGCCTCGGGATTCGAGAAATCGATTCTGCCATTGATGTAGAACTCCGGATGCTGTTCGTACACTTCGCGGGCTTCGGGAAACCACCAATCAGGCCGGCCGAAATTGCGGACCAGCGGTGTCTTGCCCGCTCCCGGACGGTGCCCGTCAGGTAGCGCCGGATGGATGTATTTCCACAATCCCAGCTTGGCGAATAGCTCCTGGTTCTTGCGTCGCCAGTTTGGATCCTGGAACACTCGCTTGTATTTTGGATCGTGACTGTATTTGACACCCTTGATTACGCCCGATCCGAACGAGGCCCACCTGTTGAAGATTAAAGAGATTGTGGCGTCTTCGACATCAATGGGCGCCCACTCCATCAAATCGATCCTGTGCTCCTTGGCTATCATGGTGCCGAACCGCTCCAAACTGTCGGTTCCCCGGCTTCCAAAGTCTATAAGAACCTTCTCGGCGGGGATCGATGCCCCGGATGGCATGACTATCGATTCGTAATCGCAGTACGCTGTCATTCGCATCGAGGTCCGGTCACGCGAAGCGCAAACAAAGCGACCAATACCCTTGTGGTTGGTGAGGTTTCCCAAGAGCACAGCATTGCCGGTATCAAGGTTCTTGACCGCGGAGTACCACCAGAATTTCTTTTCGCCCATGGTGGCGACCACGTGATTCGTGTAGTGCTCATGGTGCGTCCGGGCATCCCCGATGGCCATCCAGCTCGACGTGTCGCCGCCCAGCGTTACCGTCCGGGCGACAATCGCTCTGGTTTCGTGAATGACCAGGCTCCGGCCCGTGTTGTTCTCTATCGACAGCTCGACGATGAGATTCGAGTTCTGTTGGTTCACCGAAAGTGTGTATTTAATCAACAGTCCCTGCGGAGTCTGATAAACAAGCTTCACGACGGAAAATGCCCCCAGCCTGTTTTGGACATCCATGACCTCGGGGGTGGCCGCTCGACAGGCCGACCAATCGACCGATAGCCCCTCGATCCCCAGCTCGGGGCGGACCTCCGCGAGCCGGCAGCCGCTGGGTTTGTGTTCAACCGACCACGTCGCTGTCGGCACAGCTATTTCCACACGGAGGTGCTTCGTCTGGACGACCGTAGGGCTCGGGGGATGCGACTCACCGGCTGTGGCAAAAGCCGACCAGAGGATCAATATGGTTGCAACCATGACGACCATCGTCTTATAGATTCTCATGGCAACTGGTTCTCCCACTTGAAATCATCTCAAATAACTTGAATATTCTCCACGGCTATTTTGCCAATCAGAATCGCCTGTTTGTCACGAAGTACTTTGGAAATCCGATATAAAAAGTATTTTGAAAGACCGAAAGTTAAATAGCACAGGCCAAAGTCTTGTGTCATTAGTCTTGTTTCTTATTTTTGCTACAAATGATACGGGTGGCGCTGCGGCCGATACATCATTCGATGTGCCTGTTCGTCACCGACTATCTCCTGCTTGGCCTGGTCCCACTCGAGCTTGCGACCAAGAATATAAGAAAGGTTGCCCAAAACGCACAGGTTGGCCACGCCCACCGCTGCTTCGATGTTCATAATTGTCTTTTTGCCGGTCTTAATACCATTGAACCAGTCCTCCATGTGGCCCGGGCTCTTATAGACATCCTTGGCGCCGGCCGGCGGCTTCCACTGGCGGGCTTTTCTCTCGGCCCAGGTACCACCGTCGCCTCCCCAGTGGATGAACTGTCCTTTATCGCCGCGATAAATGGCGCCGTAGCCGGGACGGGATATCTTGCGGATTTCGCTGTTAAGCTCCTCGGGCCTGCGCTGCTCAGCCGGGGGTAACTGGTCATTGGGCATCTGTCGCCAGGTTAGAATCCAATCGGGATTCTTAAAGGTGTAGGTTACGTCCATCAGCACGGCACTGTCGTATAGCCCTTTAGTCGGTGCTGTTCCGGTCGCCTCAACGCTAACAGGCCCGGTTCCGTCGGCGCCCATCCACCACATCGCACAGCTCATCACGTGGGCACCACGGTCGCGAATCTGCCCGCCGCCGGACTCAAGGAACCACCGGAATGAGCCGGGGCAGTATCGTCGGTTGTACGGACGCCACCGCAGGGGGCCCAGCCACATGTCCCAGTCCAGCTCAGGCGGCGGATCACTGTCCGGAACCGGGTTGTTGTCTGACGGGCTGGGGTAGTGGAAGCAATCCACACGGTTTATATGGCCGATGTTGCCGTTGACGAGGTACCGGTGAGCTATATATGCTTCGGGCTGGGAACGTCCCTGGGAGCCGACCTGCACGGATACTTTGTTCTTATTGCCTGCGGCGACCATCGCCTTGCCTTCCTCGATAGTGCAGCAGGCCGGCTTTTCGAGGTAGATGTGTTTACCGCACTCGGCGGAATGAACCATCTGAACACCATGCCAATGGTCAGGGGTTCCGATAACAACTGCATCGATGTCTTTGCGCTGGAGAATATAACGATAGTCATGATAAGGTTCGACTCCGGCGCCGGCTTCCTTAAGTGCCCGGACAAGCCGATTTTCATCCACATCACATACCGCTGCAATGTTGACAACGCCGGCTTCACGGAATCTTTTTATCTCGCGAAGGAGCCCGCCACCCCTTCCCCCTACACCGATATGCGCCGTTGTTATTCGATCGTTCGCCCCAATTCTGCCCGGCACCGCCAGCACGCCGGAGGGAATTAAATACGGAACGCTCATCGCCGCACCAGCCGCAGCTAAGAATTCACGCCTGTTAAGTTGATTTGTTCGTTTCATCGTTCTATCACCTTTCTGCTCTAATTCCAGCTATTGTATAAAGTACTAAAAAGCAGTCCTTAAATCAAAATTCCACAGCACAGATAACACGCTGATACCCTTTTGCTTTTGCAATCACATAAGGGCCGCTGCTGATCGCAGTACTGTCGTACTAAAGAGGCTTAACGTTTGTCCTTTTCGTGGGTACCAGTTTAACACAGGGCAATCCACTAACCTCCACGCCGCGCTGTCGCAGCGATTGCGCAATATTCAGTTTGAAGTCCTCTGGCGCGTCTTCCAGCCCGGCTTTTAGTGCCGCAACCGCACTTTTGCTCGGAATTCGCTGCAATACCATCCGGGCGTCCTCACGCAGCTCCCTGTTCGACAACAAAGCGGCTATCGGCTTGATGGACTTTCGGGTGCCTATCTCGGAAAGCATCCACAGCACCTCACGGCGGACGGGCACAGGCTGCTCATCGTCCAAAAGCTCAACCAGCTCGCCGAGGACCGCTCTCCTTTCATTGCCGGCGCCGGGGCGACCAACATGGCGAACCACCTTCCATAATCCACGCTTGGCCGCACGCGCTATTTCGAAGTCTTTGTCAGTCATTACTTTCGCCAAAGGTTTGACCGCTGCGGCTCCGACTTCGCCGGCGCCAAGCCAGGCCTCCGCTCGAACTTTGTCGTTTTCGTCCCTTATTCCGGCCATCAGCTCATCCACTGCTTTCTTCCGGGCGGCACCGGCTGTTCCCGACATCACTCCGGCAGCCGCTGCGGCAAGGGACACTTTTTTAGAATTGTTCATAGACATGTTTGAAACCCTTTCTCATTATTTCGGTTACAACAGATGACTTCTGGTACACAGCTTATTCTATCGGCCCCCAGCAACAAGGTCAAATATTTTTTGTAATTCCTGCTGTCCATGAGTGGACGACCCGTTTGAAATTGGCCCATTCGACTGCGCTCAGGACAAGGTTTGAATTGGGTTTGTTTT
>CAZLIO010000158.1:0-7333 GCA_964559025.1 uncultured Pirellulales bacterium
CTCTGCCTTCTCCACCACCCATTGGATGAGCAACCGGATTCATCGCTTTTCCCCTTACGTGTGGCCTACGGCCCATATGCCGCTTTCGCCCGGCTTTGCCAATGCGCACATTCTGGTGGTCGGGATTACTCACTCGGCCAATTGTTGCCCGGCATTCTTTACGAATCGTCCGCATCTCACCGCTCGGCAAAACGATGGTAACCCAGTTACCTTCTTTTGCCACAATTCTTGCCGCGTTGCCGGCACCTCTGACCAGTTTTCCGCCCTGGCCGGCTCTCATCTCGATATTATGAATCTCCATACCCGCAGGAATAGCAACCATCGGCATCGTATTACCGATCTTAGGCTCGCAAGCCGGGCCGCTTTCCACCAGGTCTCCGGTCTTTATACCAAACGGTGCCAATATATACTTCTTTTCACCGTCGGCGTAGTGCAGCAAAGATATAAAACAATTTCTGTTGGGGTCGTATTCAATCGTCGCTACTTTCGCCGGGACGCCGTCCTTCTTACGCTTGAAATCTATAACGCGGTAAATCCTTCTTGCACCACCGCCTCTAAAACGAGTGGTGGTAACGCCATAATGGTTTCTTCCGCCGTTCTTCTTAATCCGCCTGCAAAGCGACTTCTCGGGCTTGTCGGTAGTCAGCTCAGCGTAATCGTTGACCGAGCTGTTTCTCCGGCCGGCACTTGTTGGTTTGTAAACTCGAATACCCATAATAATAGCTCATAGTTAATAGTTCGTAGTTCATCGTCTTTTGTCTATGAACTGTGAACTCATAATACATAACTCATTTAGAACAAATCTATATGAAACTCGGGGTCCAGAAATACAACCGCCTTTTTCCAGCTCGATGTCTCTCCGAACGCTCTGCCTCGGCGACGTTGTTTGCCTTTACGATTAGCTGTTCTAACCTTTTCTACTTTGACGTTGTATATTTTTTCCACAGCGTTTTTTATCTGAGCCTTATTGGCCCTTTTATTTACCTCAAAGGAATACGCACCTTTTGTATTCGCAAAGTGCATCCCTTGCTCTGTAATCAAAGGCCGAATTATTACGTTATAATCGTCCACACCAATACCCGTTAATTTTCGCTCGTCTGGTCTCTGTTCAAAACAGATAAAAACGCCTCTTTGGTAAACAGCATTTTGCGGTAGTTGCAGATATCACCGGCGTTCAGCTCGCCAACAGGCATAACAGCTACCTTTGGAACGTTCTTAGCTGATTTGTAAAGGTTTACGTCTGCTGAGTTAATCGTTACCAGGCAGCTGCGTTCAATTTTTAAGTTATTCAGAACGCCTATAAATTCTTTGGTTTTTGGTTTTTCAAAATTTAGCCCGTCAACCACGACAACATTGTTACTTAAAAGCTTTGCCAATATCGCCGAGTCTCTGGCTAATCTTCTTTGCTTTTTAGGCATACGTTTGCCGAAATCTCTGAGGCCCTTGGCAAAGGTAACCCCGCCGCCGACACGTTTGCCGGTTCTGATGTTACCAACGCGGGCATTTCCCGTACCCTTTTGCCGAAAGAGCTTTTTGCCCGAACCTTCAACCATACTTCTGCCCTTGTTGGCCGCAGTTCCCACATGCTTGTTAGCGTGATACATAACAATGGCCTGCTTAAGCAGCGGGTATCTGACTGAGCCACCGAAGACCGCCTCATCAACTTTCAGGCTCTCCACTTCCTGCCCATCTGTGTTGTAAACCGCCAAATCAATCATTTTCCAGGTTTCGCTCTTTCATTACTTACGCTTTTTTGGCACTACGTACAATACAATAACCGCTGGCCGGGCCGGGCACAGAACCCTTAACGACCAATAAGTTCTTCTCTTCGTCTATCTCTACCAGCTTATGGTTTTTCGTAGTAACCCGGCAGTTGCCCAAATGCCCTGCCATTTTCTTGCCCCTTTTGGGGCCTGGACCATGTCCGGCGTCACTGGCGAAACTCGATATCGAGCCGGGTGCCCTGTGTTTTCGTTCCGTGCCGTGCGAGGCGGGGAAACCGCCAAATCCGTGCCGCTTCATAACGCCGGCAAAGCCTTTGCCCTTGCTCGTCCCCACAACATCAACAAATTTGTCTTCCGCAAAGACCGAAACCGTCACAGAATTTCCAACTTCGTATGGCTGTTCGGCGTCGTCGGCTAATCGCATCTCTCTGATAAATTTCTTCGGGGTTGTGTTGGATTTCTGAGCATGCCCGATTTGCGGATTCTTCCTCCGCACCGGCTTTATCTCATCGAAACCAAGCTGGACCGCGTTATAGCCGTCGGTCTCAGTTGTTTTTACCTGCATAACGACGCACGGACCGGCCTGTATGACCGTAACCGGCACTAATTTGCCCAAATCATCATAGACCTGGGTCATCCCAACTTTTTTTCCTAACAACATCGCCATGACTTCGTTTCTCAGTGAGCTAAAGTGCTTAAAGTGAGCTAAAGTTGCCCAGTTGTAGAAGCTTGTTTGTCGGCCTCGAAACTGGTATCGGACTGGAAGCTCGACGTTGGATGCTCGAAGAAAAGCGAGTTTGGGTTCCCGCAAGGCGGGGTCCCTTCAAGCTTCTATGACAAGCATCGATACGAGCATCGACAACCTTAAACGAAAACTGCACGTTAGGCACTCCAAACTTTAGGCATTTTAGGCACTTTTCTCAATTCAGGCTTTTATCCTCACAAAAACTCCCGCCGGTACGACTAAACGGTTCAACACTTCAACCGTCCGGGCGTTCGCCTCATGAATATCAATCAGACGTTTATGAGTCCTCAATTCGAACTGCTCACGCGATTTTTTGTCGATGTGCGGACTGCGCAAAACTGTATATCTTTCAACACGCGTCGGCAGAGGCACCGGACCACTGACGCGGGCATTGGTCTTACGAGCGTGCTCCACTATTTCCTTGGCGGATGCATCAAGAGCTCTGTGGTCGTAGGACTCCATCTTAATTCGTATTCTTTCAGTTTCAGCAGCCATAACTTTCCTCTAATCAAGCCTATAAAGGCTTGAAGTATATCAGCTTATACAGCGAAAAGCAAAAATCCGTTTTTAGCCTATACTTTTTCTGCTATAAGCCGAACCTATCTTATTTGATTTCTGGCAGGAAAGGCCCTTTAATTGATTATTGTTCGCTGAGTTGTTTTTTGCGATTTCGTCCTTCAATAATCAATTATCAAATTAGCCTTCCTTAAGGATTCGGGTTCGGGCCGGCTACAGCCCATCCAGAGCCACGCGCCGGCTCTTGGGACACCCCTAAAGCCTAAAAAGAGTTAATAAACCATCCCTGACCATAAAATCACAGGTATGCCACAGCCCAACTAAAACTTTCGCAAAGCCATCCTTGACCATGCTCGCCACGGCTGAAAACCCGCAAGGTTATCACATAAATCAATTGCTGTCAATGAAATGTCGATAAAAATTCTTGATAAAATTTAAAAAATTTACATTTTTTAAAAAATAATTTGCTTGGCTATCTGTTCCGGAACCTTTTCATAGCTCAACGGCTCCATAGTAAATGTTCCCCTGCCGGCTGTTACGCTTCTTATTTCGCTGGAATATCCAAATAATTCCACCAGAGGTGCCTTAGCATCAATTACCTGCATATTTCCATGTGCATGACAATCAGTGATTTGCCCCCTTTTTGCAAGCAAATTACCCTGCACAGCCCCAAAATTAATCTGCGGCACTACTACCTGAAGCCTCATCACCGGCTCAAGTAATACCGGTTCTGCCTCTTTTACTGCCTTTTCAACCGCAATTGCAGCGGCCTGCTCAAAAGCAAGCCCCGAAGAATCCACAGAATGGAACGAGCCATCGATTAACGTAACTTTAATTCCCACAATAGGATAGCCCGATAATACTCCGCTGCCTAAAGCATCTTTGCTGCCATTTTCAACATTAGGGATGTACTCTCTCGGCACGGCATCGCCGGGGGCCTCGTTGTAGAACTCAATATCACGGCTCCAATGGCCGTCCTCAGTTAAAAGTGGCTCAACCTGTAAAACAACATGTCCATATTGTCCGTGTCCACCTGTCTGGCGTATAAATTTGCCCTCGGCCTGAGCTGATTTGGTGATAGCTTCCTTGTAAGCCACTCGTGGTTTGCCGATCCTGACGTTGACTCCTCTGTCTCTTACCAGTTTGTGTTGGAGTATCTCTAAGTGCAATTCGCCCATTCCGCTAATGATTGTTTGGCCCGTCTCACCGTCTATCTTACATTCAAAAGTCGGATCCTCGCGCTTTAAGCTGAACAGGGCATCGGCTAATTTTGCCTTTTCTGCCGCAGTTTTGGGCTCTATCGACATATTAATAACCGTTTGGGGAAATGAAATGCTTGGCAGGCATACGGGGCTTTTGGGGTCACAAATCGTATCGCCGGTAAGAGTTTGCTTGAGCCCTACAACTGCCACAATATCACCGGCACTGGCTGAGTCCAAAATCTTTCGCTCGTTAGCGTGCATCTCAAATATTCTCGTAACATTCTCACGACGATTGCGATTTGTATTCAAGACCCTCCTGCCGGACTTCAATTTGCCCTGATATATCCTCAGGAAGTTCAAATCGCCGTGCGTATCGCTGGTAATTTTGAACGCCAACGCCACCATACTGCCATTTGGATCGCACTTGATGGATATTTTCTTATTTTTATCGGACGGTTTGTGGCCGGTCAGGACAGGTTTGTCCAGTGGAGAAGGCAGATACGCTAAGACGCCGTCAAGCAGCCTTTGCACACCAATATACTTCAAGGCAGAGCCAACAAATACCGGATGAAGCTTGTTGCTCAGGGTTCCTGTTCTGATTGCTCTGGTAATTATTTTAATATCGGCCGGCCTATCGTGAACATAGATGTCCATCAGCTCGTTATCGTATTCGGCTGCAAGCTCAATCATCTGGTGTCTTTGCTGCTGAGCAGTGTGTTTCAACTCCGAGGGAATTTCAGTTTCTTCAAAAGTCGCTCCCATCTTTTCAGCCTTATAGAAAACCGCCTGCATCTTTATCAAGTCTATCACTCCGGCGAAAGAGTTCTCGGCACCAATGGGAATCTGCATTAAAAACGGATTGGCAAGCAGCTTATCGCGAATACTGTCAACAGTCATCTCAAAATCGGCGCCGACTTTGTCCATCTTATTCACAAAGCAAAGACAGGGCAGGTCGTATTTTTGTCCCTGTCTCCAGACGGTTTCGCTCTGGGCCTGCACACCTTCGCTGCCGTCAAAAACCGCTACGGCACCGTCGAGAACCCGCAACGACCTTTCGACCTCAGCAGTAAAGTCAATATGGCCCGGGGTATCGATAAGATTGATTTCAAAATCCTTCCAGGGACATTTTGTCGCGGCTGAAGTGATAGTAATGCCTCTTTTTTGCTCCTCTTCCATAAAGTCCATAACAGCCGTACCGTCGTGGACCTCTCCCATTTTGTAAGTTTTGCCCGTATAGAAGAGAATACGCTCGGTTACCGTCGTTTTGCCGGCGTCGATATGAGCCATAATCCCGATATTGCGTAATTTTTCCAATGCACCCGACATTATTCGTATCTCGTATTACGACCACATGTCATTCTGAATCCTTAGCTTCGCCCGAGGACAGGCTCCGCGCAGCGAAGTGAATCCCGATACATCGGGGCTCTTCGTCACCCAGATTCTCCGCTCGCGCTCAGGATGACAAAAGCGCACCAGAGCTCCCAAACGCATTTTTTTTTGCGTTTCGGGGACCTTCACGATATAAAAAAACTGCCACGGTTATTTTCATAAACACATCGTGGCAGTTATAAACGACAGATCTTACCAGGCAAAGTGGGCAAAGGCCTTATTGGCCTCTGCCATTCTGTGGATATTCTCCCGGGTGGCCATTGCGCTACCACGTTCGTTATAAGCGTCTATCAATTCAGAAGCCAGACGCTCGCACATAGGTTTGCCCTTTTTGCCCCTGGCTGAGGCCAATATCCACCTGAAAGCAAGCGACTGCTGGCGCCTGGTACTTACCTGCATCGGAACCTGATAACTGGCTCCGCCGATACGCTTGCTGCGAACCTCAATCAACGGCTTTACGTTGTTTATCGCCTTCTCGAATACCTCGAGGGCCTCAGCGTCCTTGACATTTTTGCCAATGATGTCCATAGCATCATAAAAGACTTCCTGGGCAGTGCTTTTCTTGCCGCCCCACATCAAACAGTTCACAAACTTGGAGACCAGCTTGCTGTTATATTTCGCGTCCGGCTTTAATTGTTGACTTGAAGCGGTAAACTTTTTAGCCATTACTTTCCTCGTACCTCGTATAAATCCTAATATCTAAATCCGAAATACTAAACAAATACGAAATTCAAATGTTCAAATTTTCAAAACTGACAGCATTGCTGTCATTCTGAGCGAAGCGAAGAATCTCATCATTATCGTGTAAACCAGACCCTTCGCTGCGCTCAGGGTGACACAGAAGTGTCATTTTGGTAATTTGAATTTGTTTAGTGCTTAGAGATTAGGATTTAAGATTTACTCTTTTAACTATTTTGCCTTTTTTGCACCATATTTACTTCTGCCTTGTTTTCGATTAGCCACACCGGCACAGTCAAGGACGCCACGATTGATATGATACCGCACTCCCGGCAGGTCTCTGACCCGCCCTCCGCGAATCGTAACCGTGCTGTGCTCCTGAAGATTGTGGTCAATGCCCGGTATGTAAGCTGTAACTTCCTTCCCGTTGGTCAGCCGGACACGGGCGATTTTCCGCAAAGCCGAGTTCGGCTTCTTGGGCGTCTGAGTCCTCACTATCAGGCACACACCTCTTTTCTGAGGCGAACCGCTAATATCGGATACTCGCTTGCGGCCCTTCGATTTCGCCCGAGGACGTCTTACTAACTGATTTATAGTTGGCATAATTCTTGTCTCGTCTTTCGTACCTCATTATCGATAACTAATTGATTCCCAAAGCTTCCCTGACGGCGGCCTCGGCTTTGGCCTCGGCTTCTTTGGCCTCCGTGATTTCCTCGGCCTCTTTGAATTCCTTCGGCAGCGGAGCTTCCGCAAGGTGCTTGACCTTTATTTCAAGATACGGCTTGAATGCCGTCCCTGCCGGTATCAGGTGGCCCAGTATCACGTTTTCCTTCAATCCGTGAAGTTCATCTACCTTACCTGCCAAAGACGCTCCAGTCAAGACCTTAGTTGTTTCCTGGAAGCTGGCTGCCGCGATAAAACTCTCCGACCACAGTGAAGCCTTCGTAATCCCCAAAAGCAGTGTCTTGGCGGTTGCTGGTTTTGGTTTTCTGCCCGAGGCCCCGACACCGCCAATCAATTCAACCTTTTCGTTAATACCTGCCAGCTCCTTCTTGTTGATAATTTGATCAACCTCTAAA
>CAZLIO010000159.1:0-7328 GCA_964559025.1 uncultured Pirellulales bacterium
AGTCAATAACAGTGGGCGGCTGCTAAATGAAATGCGTTATAGAGATTCCAGTGACTGGCCCGTGGCACCAGACGGTGCGGGAGTAAGTCTGGCTAAGCTCAATCCGGACCGGGAAAGTGATAATCCTGCCAATTGGACCTGGAGCGAGCAGGTGGGAGGCTCTCCGGGTGCCGAAAACTTTTCCTCAAGCGAGGCACCGATTCGGCTCGTTCGTTTTAATGAGATGGCTTCCGTTACCGATGATGTGTTTTATCTGGAACTGGTAAATATCGGTGACACAACCTTAAATCTAAACGGTTTACGTATTGAGGTTCAAGGGAGCGTCGAAGCCACTTATGAATGTTCAGACGTGATGTTGGAATCGGGCAATACCTTCTGGCTCAGTGAAGCGGGTCTGGGATTCATTCCCGGTGAGGGCGACCGCGTATTCCTCTGGTCCGCAGATGGGCACCTATTAGATGCCGTGCTTGCCGATGATACACTGCGTGGTCGTTATCCGGATGGCACAGGCCAGTGGCTTTACCCTGCGGCTGCTACCTGGGGAGCACCCAACGTCTTCGCAATCTGCCAAGACATCGTCATTAACGAAATCATGTACCACCCTATGGTGCTACTAGAAGGAGAGGAATCTAACAACTGGGTTGAACTCTACAACCGAGGTATGGAGACTGTGGATATGTCTAACTGGTCTTTTTCCAAAGGGATTGGTTATAATTTTCCTCTATCTACAACGATGGAACCGGGAGAATATCTGGTAGTGGCTGACGATGCGGCCTGGCTAAGCAACCGGTTTCCTGATGCACATATAATCGGCGATTTCAATGGAAACTTGTCTAACGGAGGCGAGGACTTGGTTTTATCAGACCAACACGACAATCCCGCAGATACGATTCGCTATTATGATGACGGAACCTGGCCTGAATATGCAGATGGGGGCGGCTGTAGTTTGGAACTGATTGAACCATGGGCCAACAACAACCGGGCCGAGGTTTGGGCAGCCAGTAATGAATTAGGACACTCGTCATGGCAGAATTATGTCTATCGTACAGTCGCAACGTCAAGCCCGGTCGGGCAGGATTACCTCTACAGCGAATTTGTCATGGGCCTGTTAGATCAGGGAGAGATTCTTATCGATGATATCGAGGTAATTGAGGATCCTGACGGAGTTGCTGAGCAATTGTTGCAGAATGGCGACTTTTCCACAGACACGGATAAATGGCGCATCATCGGCAATCACTCCACATCGGTCGTAGTCCCCGATCCTGAAGATGCCTCTAATCCAGTACTTCTGCTGGTTGCCACCGGACCAACCGAGCATATGTCAAACCATGCCGAGACTACTTTGGCTAATGGTCGCTGGGTAAACAACGGACAGGTCTATGAGATTCGTTTCCGAGCTCGCTGGGTGGCAGGGACACCCTTATTGAATACTCGCCTTTTCTTTAACCGTGTTGCATATACCACACATTTGGATGTGCCTGAGAGCAGCGGTACACCAGGTACGGTGAATTCAAGAGCCGTGTCAAACATTGGCCCAACATTTTCATCACTTATTCATACCCCTGCTGTCCCTGGACCTTATCAAACAGTGAACGTTACTGTTCAGGCCGAGGATCCTGATGGTATTTTAGAAATGGGAATGGGTCTTCGTTATCGGCAAGATGAAGGCTACTGGCAGCGCGTTGTAATGACTACCGAAGATGGTTTGTTGTATAGTGGTTCGATACAGGGTTATAGAAGCGGAACAACGGTACAGTTCTATGTCGAAGGTTGGGACAATTTGATGGCCAAGAGCTATTATCCTGCCGCCGGCCCGGCGAGTTTTGCCCAATACGAGGTCTTAGGTCAGATGCCGCGCGATACAGGGGTGCATAACTACCGAGTTGTCATGCGCAACGACCAGAAGGAAAAACTGTACGAACTCACAAATTTGATGAGCAATGAATATCTGGGAGCTACACTTATTGTTAATGAAAGCAATATCTACTACAACATCGGCGTCAGGCTTAAAAGCAGCGAGCACGGTCGTCCCCCGAACAAGCAGGCGGGCAGACTCGGTTTTAGTTTGCGTTTTGAAGCACAAAATTTGTTCCGGGGTGTGCACAATAAACTGGCATTCGACCGCTCTAACGGGCAGAACGTAGGTCAGCAGGAGATGCTTTTGCATGCAGCTATGAATCGCTTCGGCGGGCCGAGCAAATATCACGACTTAGGCTACCTGATGGCACCAGACCCCGCCCACAGCAGCGGAGTAGAGGTTCAAATAGCCCGATTCAACAGATTATTTTGTGAAGAGTCTTATGGTAATCAAGGCGGCAGCGGTACCCTTTATGAGTATGAGCTGGTCTATCCCTTGACCCAAACCATTGGTAACGACCCGGAGGGATTGAAGTATCCCCAAGAAGCCGGTGGGGTTGATGGGCTTTCAATTAACACCTATCTGGGTCAGGACAAAGAAGACTATCGCTGGCATCTTCTCATTAAGAACAACAGGGATGAAGATAACTACGAGCCGATAATGAACATGACATACGCGTTGAGCCGGAGCGGCTCCGAATTTTTCTCGGCCATTGAACAGGTACTCGATGTCGATGAGTGGATGCGTTCCTTTGCCGTGGGTTCAACTTATGGACCATCAGATAATTGGATTACCGGTTCAGGGCACAATGCGCTGTTTTACCATCGACCGACGGATGATAAGATTCTGTTCTTTTTACATGACCTGGACTACACCAGAGTCTCTGCATCAATCAAGAGCAATTCGATTTTACGAAAAATAACCGCGAATCCACACTGGGACCATATTTTCTACGGCTATGTCTATGACTTCCTCCAGACCAGCTTCAATCGGGAATATATGTCATATTGGGCTGACCACTACAAAAGCTTATTGCCAGAACAGTCATGGTCCAGCTGGCTCAACTACATTGAGAATCGGCATAACAACGTACAACAGGAATTGCAAGGGGCGTTGCCTGATGAGATTCCATTTGAAATCACTACTGTCTCGGTAACAATCGACAATAATCGCCTGGCCCGGGTACATGGCCAGGGGTGGATCAACGTCCGCTGGATTCTAATCGTTGAGACGGGAACAGTTCTGGATGTGACATGGGATAGCCTGACGCAATGGCATGGTGATATCTATATCGAGCAAGTACCCGGTACTTATACTCTGGAGGCTTATGACTCCCAAGGTAACATCTTAGGTACAGATACTGTTCAACTGGTGCTGCCTTAATGACCATACATTTTTCGAAAATAGCCTGCCAGATTCTTCTTGGCCCGGTGATAGTAATGTAGATATGATAATGTAGTCTTGAGTTATTATGAATTTTACAAGTCACTGAAATAAAACACCTACAGATATGGAGGATGTCCTGGTCATCGTTGTAATTCAAACAAGTAACAGGAGCTAAAAATATCTCTCAAGTCAAAATAAATTTTGTCTAATTCTTGAGAAAGACGTACAAGATAAATGTCGTCAAGGAGAATTACGCCCTCACCGCCGGTTGCACCAATCCTCTCAAAGCCTATGGTGAGGTTTTCGACATTGCTAAGGTTGGTGTCAAACAATGCCAGATCAATATTCCACTGTGTCCAGCGGCTAATGGCTATATTGTCTGTAACGTCCGAGTCCCTGCTGCCATATACAACCTTAGAGTTATTGACCTTCACGTACATCTGGTCATCAGCAATGTTGTTGCTTGGGTAGCCGTAGAACCAGATAACGAGGGTCTTGGCATCGCCTTTGGTCCAGTTGCTGCCAATTGGGAGAAGTGCAGTATTAACTTTAACCTCCGACATGGGTGGAGTAGTATTATTGTAGTATAGGAGCATCACCTTGGTGTCGCCGTGAATTCTAAAGGTTTCCATTGGATTAATAGAAACATCCGCCGCATTAACAGTAGAGCTGAAAATCGAGCCGTTCTTTGAAGACATCTTCGATCGCTTCTTTAATTCTTTCGTCGGATTTTAACGGCCGCTTGCTGGCTCGGCGCAAATCGTCGCGCAGCCACCACCTGACTTCAAGATCGTTGCTCTTGACCGAAGTAGCACCTGCCACCAATGCGTCATTACAGGCCATTGACTTTTCGGTGGCGCTTCCCACAATTCCACTCAACGTTACTTTGCCATCTTTTACCAAAACGTCAATCCAGGCATTGTCGACGTAGAAGTCCAGATCAAATCGACGTTTAACTGCCGACTTGATTTGAGAATCCGTACGTTTAATGTGACGATCGATTGAGATTTGATTCTTGATACCTCGGACGCCGTTGACGGTTTTGGCAACGTCTGCTGCGAGTTGTCTCTCGGACCAGGAGGCCACCTGGCCGGACATATACACTATGCCGTTTTTCACCTTCACAGTGACTCCATAATCTCAGGTTGCAGGGTCACAACGTAATGCTCTTGCTACATTTCGACTAATCTCACTATCAGGCAGTGAATTTGGTTTTACATCAATCTTGTTGACTACAGCGTGAACACCTTTGATGCTTTCGGCTATCTTGACAGCTCTCTCATTACTCAGCAGGTTATCGGATGATCCCGTGAGAGTGACAATGCCGTGGCTTGTATGAAGATAGGCATCCTTGGGCGAGACTAACTCATCGACGGCCAGGTCAGTGGCAATCGCGAGGGTAATACCGCTATCTTTGATGTTTAGATCTTCAGCGTAAGCATTTTGGTCAAAAAAACTCATCAAAACGCCTAAACCCAAGACCAAAATAACAGCAGACTTATAATCAGCTTTTCCTCCAACCTGTCGCAATATAATGCCTATCGTTCCGGATAGCTTCATAATATTTCCTCGAAACGAATATACCAACCTATGATCAACATGTTTCTACTGTTTCTTCTACTCCTCTTATGAAAATGACGAAACAGGGAAATTCCTCGATTGCAGGCGAGGAAAATGCCTATATACGTGATATAATAAGTGGTGACCTATCTTGGCCGCGGTATTCCAAATAATCCCTTATTGATTTCTACAAGTGTTGCCTTTAGAATAGATTATCAATTTAATGGTGCACCAGTCATTTGAGGTAGTTGGGCACCATGAGTAGGTAAACACACTATTTGGTGACCGAAGCGAATGCGAGTAGAATCGTTGAAGAAAGTACTTGTTGTTTGCTGTTACCTGTCGATCCTTGCCGGTCTGTACATCGTCAGATTGCACAGCTACCTGCTTTTTCACAGTATCGTCGAGATATTCAGCGTCTGTGTTGCATTCGCAATCTTTATGATTGTATGGAACAGCCAGCGTTTCATGCAAAACGACTACCTACTCTTCATCGGAGTTGCTTATTTGTTTATAGGCAGCTTGGATATGGTTCATACTTTAGCATATACAGGGATGGGAGTATTTCAGGGATATGGAACGAACTTGCCAACCCAACTATGGATCTCCGCACGCTATATGGAAGGCGTGTCTCTTCTTGTAGCTCCATTCTTCCTGAAACGCCGTTTGAACATTAATTTTACAATACTTATATACATCTCGGTGTTTTCTTTTCTAATTCTGTCAACTTTCTATTGGGGAGTGTTCCCAACTTGTTTTAATGAACAGACCGGTTTGACAATATTTAAAGAAATCAGCGAATTTTTAATTATAGGTATTCTCCTGGTTTCACTAATTCTGCTACTGAGGCAAAGGAACAAATTTGACTCTAAGGTGTTAAATTTCGTATCGTGGTCTATTGGTCTGACTATGGCGTCCGAACTGATGTTTACCATGTACACCGGACCATATGAAGCTGCGAACATGTTTGGACATTTCTTCAAACTCATTTCATTCTACCTCATATACAAGGCCTTAATCGAAATCGGATTGAGGCACCCGTATAATCTGCTCTTTAGAGACTTAAAACAGAGTGAACTCGAACTGCAGAAAGCTCGTGATGAATTGGAAATGAAAGTTCGGGAGCGGACTGCTGAGCTTGCACAGAGTGAAGAGAGATTTCGAATGATGGCTGAGACTATTCCAGATGTCTTCTGGATGAGTACACCAGGGGTAGAGAAGATGCTCTACGTAAGCCCGGCATATGAAAAGATTTGGGAACGTAGTCTGGAAGATCTATACAAATCACCAAAATCCTTCATTGATGCCGTTCACCCGGAAGATCTGAAGAAAGTGGTTGCCGCTTTAGGCGATCATGCCAAGGGATTCTGGAATCTGGAGTACCGTATCAGTCAGCCAAATGGCTCAATACGATGGATCATGGATAGAGGCTTTCCAGTTTGTGATAGACAAGGCAATATTATTCTTATGACAGGTGTTGCCACTGATATCACACCACTGAAGCTCACAGAAAAAACGCTGCTGGACAACTCCCGGAAGATTGAGGCGTTCTTCAAACACGCAATCACACCGTTGGTATTCCTTGACAGGGAATTCAACTTCATCCAAGTCAATGAGGCCTATGCCAAAGCCTGTCAGAAGGATATATCGGATTTTCCCGGCCATAACCATTTCGAGTTCTATCCCCACGAGGAAAACCAGCGTATTTTCGAGGAGGTCGTCAGGACCAAAACACCGTATCAGGCTTCCGCCAAACCGTTTTCTTTTACGGATCATCCAGAATGGGGAATAACATATTGGGACTGGACGCTGGTACCAATACTTGATGAAGCAGAAGAAGTGGAATTCCTCGTTTTCTCACTGAAAGATGTGACTGAGCGCATACAAGCGGAACTCTTTCTGAAAGAAAAAGACCAATACCTGCGAACCATCGTTTCAAACGCCCCCATTGTTCTTTTCGCAACGGATGAGCGAGGAACTATCACTGTCTCGGAAGGTAGAGGGCTCGATGCGTTGGGGCAAAAACCTGGTGAGTCGGTCGGAACGAACGTTTTTGAGAAATATCGTGACCAGCCGGAAATCGTCAAGAACATACGTCGTGCGTTGAGAGGCGAGAGTTTTGCCGCAGAGATAGAGCTATCCGGTAGTGTAGTTTTCGACACGACATACTCACCTATTAGAGACGAAAGAAACGACGTATGTGGCGTTATAGGCACATCTGTGGACATTACCGAGCGTAAACGAGCCGAAGAAAGGATTCTTGCCGATCAGGAACAACTGCGGACCCTGACCGCGGAACTACTGGCAACTCAGGAGAGGGAACGGCGCAAGATAGCAACAGAGTTGCATGACTCCGTTGGTCAAATACTGGCTTTTCTCAAAATAGAACTCGGAGACCTGTTACGTTCTGAAGTATCCAAAGAATCAATCAACACTCTACGCCATCTCCGGGAACAGGTTGAGCAGGCGATCAAGCAGACGCGAACACTGACCTTTGAGATGAGCCCACCCGAGTTATATACAC
>CAZLIO010000160.1:0-7312 GCA_964559025.1 uncultured Pirellulales bacterium
AGCGAGATTTCTAAGGCCGGAATAAGGCCAGCGGAGCACGAGCCTTTTGAACAAAACATTGAAAAATTGGTTAATAATATGTCGGAATTTGAGCATTTAAGTATCGAAGGATTGATGACAATGGGACCCCGTTTTGGCAATCCCAAAAATAGTAGGCCGTATTTTTCAAGGATGAGAAGGATATTTGAAAAAATCAAAGAGCTTGATCTTGCAAACGTAGATATGAAGTATCTGTCTATGGGTATGACAAATTCATACAAGGTCGCCATAGAAGAAGGCTCCAATATGGTCAGAATAGGAGCAGCAATATTTGGAGAAAGAAATGACAGATGACATTGATAAAGTTGTACGGACCCTCCAAGAAGCGATATTAGAGGGCTATTCGGAAAAATTCAAAAAGGAGTTTTTCAATCCCAAAAATATTGGAAAAATAGAAGACGCCGACAGCCAGGTTAGCATAACAGGCGTCTGTGGAGATACCATTGAAATGTATTTGGCCCTCAAAGATGGAAAGATAAATGATATTAAATTTATGACAGACGGCTGCGGAGCCACTATTGCATGTGCCAGTTGTGTTACGAGAATGGTGAAAGGAAAAGCTATCGAAGATGCACTTAGAATAAAACCGGAGGAGGTTGATAATTATTTTGAAGGTCTTCCCGACGAGAGTAAGCATTGTGCGAAATTAGCTATTGATACACTTAAGGCCGCCTTAAATATGTATGAAAAGTAAAGAATTGAAACCGGATTTTTTCTCTGCGAAGAGAAAGAGGAAAAACATAAATGAAAGAACCGCTATCTTTTAAAGATTATGCTATAGTCGCTTGCGGGACGCTTGCCCCAGAGTTAAATTATCTGAGAAAGGAAGGTTTCCTGGATGTCGGGAAAATTTTTTATACAACACCTGGCCGTCACGAGGTTCTTAAAGAACTCGAAAGCCAGTTGATACAAAAAATAAACACCGCTAAACAGCACTGTAAAAGAATCATAACAGTTTATGGCGGCAAATTCTGCTATGTAAATATCGACAATTCCTACCGGACAATAGATACGATAATTACCGAGCAGGCAGTCGGAATTTCGATTTCCAGAATAAATGCAAGTCATTGCATAGATATGTTAGCCAGTGAAAGCCAAAGAGAGAAAATAAGCAATGGTCAGAAGGTCTGGTGGCTTACGCCGGGATGGGTAATCTATCGAAACTCTGTATTTCAGGATTGGGATAAAGGCAAAGCCAATGAGAATTTCCCCCAGCATACCGGAGGTGCTGTATTATTAGACGGCATAGATTTTTGGGATAAATATTGCCAAGAACATCCTGAAAAAATCCTTGAATTTTCTGACTGGATGGGAATAGAAATTCGACCCTATAAGATTACATTGGATAGATTGAAAAACCTGCTTGCCGGCTGTGTTGTTTCAGATCTGGAAAAAGAAATAGCTGAACTGAAAAGCAGACTACCTGCTCACTCAACGAAGCCATCAATATTCCAACAGTTAGAAAAACTCGAGGAAAAAATGGAAAAGGCAAAAAGAATAGAGAAATAAGCTTAACGGTTCCTGAAATTTTCAAAAGATTAAAACAAGAAATTAAGCAGGATTTTTTGGATTCTTTATTTTCCACCCTCAACTCTGGATTTTGATGTTTAATTTTTAACAGGGGCTCTTTGCATTTCTTTTTATACTGTCGAGATTGAGTTATGGATGATAACAAAAACAAAGAATGTACAGTTCAATTTGAGCCCAGCGGGCTAAAGGTAAAAATTCCCTCAGGTACAACTTTATTGGAAGCAGCTCATAGAGCGGGAATATATCTTAGCAGTATCTGCGGAGGGGATGGATACTGTGGGAAATGCAAAGTTATTGTTAACCAGGGCAAATTTCACAGCAGGCCCTCCCCGCTTTTAACCCCGGAGGAAACTCGAGAGAATATTGTTTTAGCATGTCAGACCAAGGTACTATCAGATCTGAGGGTAACAGTGCCGAAATCTCACTCGCTGGAGACCAGTCAGATATTAATGGATACCGATGCCCACATATTCAGCAGACTTGCTGGGCAGACTCAAGCAGAGCTGTTCGAGTATGACCCTCTTGTACACAAGCTATGTGTTGAAATGTCACCGCCAACAGTTCTCGACCATACGGCGGACCACGAACGGCTCTATGCTGCGATACGCAAGCAGGTGAATGCACCAGTAATGCAGACCGGCTTTCGGGTCCTGCAAAAGCTTTCCAAAGTGCTTTGTGAGGACAACTATAAGGCCGCAGTGACAATCGGCCAGCGCGGTGGGACCACCGAGGTTATACAGGTTGAGCCAGGAAGGCGATGCAAGGTCAACTATGCCGTTGCTGTCGACCTTGGCACAACTACCGTTGTAGCCCATCTCATCGACCTGACAACTGCCAAAACGATTGATACTGAAGCTACATACAACAGTCAGATGAGTTTCGGGGAAGACTACATACGCCGAATTATTTACGCTGAACAAACAGGTGCTTTTGACCAGCTTCAGGAGTGCTTAGCACACGATGTGAATGACCTTATTATGACAATGGCAGTCAGACAAAGTATCGATTTGCAGGATATTACAGGGGTGATATGTGCGGGCAATACTGCAATGATCCATTTTCTTCTGAATTTAGACCCGACAAGGATACGCAGAGAACCTTACGTTGCTTCAGCGGGTTTCGTACCGCCGATTCGCGCCGCTGAGGCAGGTGTTCAGATTAACAAACGGGGGCTTTTATACTGTCTGCCGGGTGTTGCGGCATATATCGGCAGCGACATAGTGGCGGGTACGCTGACAACAAGAATTTACACGAAAGAAAAGCTCTCTATTTTTGTCGATATCGGCACTAACGGAGAAATAGTTCTTGGCAATAAGGACTGGTTGATTTGCGCATCAAGCTCGGCAGGGCCTGCTTTCGAAGGAAGCGGCATCAAGTGTGGTATGCGGGCAGGGTCAGGTGCCATAGAGAACTTGAATATCGTCAATGGAGACGAAATTCGGTTCAAGGCCATTGGGGGCAGCCACCCAATAGGAATCTGCGGTTCAGGCCTTTTGGATACGCTATCGGAGCTGTTTGTAAATGGTATCATCGACCGTACCGGACGTCTCAAAGCTACCGGCGATCCAAGACTTACCGAGGGAGACGACGGTTTGCAGCTTCAACTGGTCGAGCCCCGAAACGGCCACCAGGAAATCTCAATAACCCAGGCTGATATAAATAATCTGATTCGGTCAAAGGCAGGTATTTTCGCCGCTATCAGGATACTTATGAATTCGACACAGACCAAACTGGAAGATATTGACACTATTTACATAGCCGGGGGGTTCGGAAACTTTATGAATGTGCAGAGGGCTGTTACCATTGGGATGCTGCCCGATGTACCGCAGGCTAAACTGCAATTTGTAGGAAACACATCAATCGCAGGGGCAAAAACGGTCCTGCTGAGCCAAAAGGCCCTCAAAACAGCTGAGCAAATCGCAGGGAGCATGACATATTTCGATTTGATGGGCAATCCAGAATATATGGATGAGTTTATTAAAGCAAAATTCCTGCCACATACGGACTTGTCACTATTTCCGTCTGTGGGAAATCTTAAAAGTCAAGCGTACGCCTAAATACAAGGTACTTCTATGTCAACAACTATTGCTCTAAGTGGTAAAGGTGGGTCAGGCAAAACAACCCTCGCTGCTATGATAATCAGAATTTTACATAATCAGACGAAAGGGCCTGTACTTGCGGTAGATGCTGATCCAAACTCTTGCTTAGGCCAGGTCTGTGGAGTTGAACCTGTTGGAACCATTGCAGAGGTTCGAGAAAAAGCGGCCCAAGGAGGACCAAGTAGTTCTGGTGCAGACCGAGTGCGGTCATTTGAATATGGTATCCAGCAAGCTATTACGGAAGCTAATGGTTTCGATTTGCTAACCATGGGCTGTGGCCGGAGGGACCAGGCTGCTACTGCGCTACAAATAACCTCCTTCGGACTTTCTTGGATAAGCTAAGCTCCGCATACGAATTTGTGGTTATAGATAACGAAGCCGGGATGGAGCACCTGTCCCGCAGGAGTACTTATAACGTCGACCTGCTGTGTATGGTAACTGAACCAAGCCCTCTTGGTATGGTTACAGCAAAGAGAATTTCCGGACTTGCTAAAGAATTACCAATATCTGTGAAAAATATCGGTGTAATATGGAACAGGGCAGATAAGCCAGAAAGTAACAGGGAACTGGAGGATATAGAGGTATTTGGATGTGTACCTTATGACAAGGCTGTCTTTGACGCTTCAATGAGGGTTAAAACAGTTTTTGATATTCAGATAGGCAATGCGGTATTTTTGGCATTGCGGGAGATAATCGAATATAAGCTAAATCTTAAGCGAGTGACGTAGTCGCACGATTGTTAGAGGGTTTTCAATACAGCTTTCCGAAATTTGATTGAACTTCACCGCCACAGTAAACCCTGTCAGGCTCGGAGTATGAACAGAGTAATTCCTAATGTGTCAAATCAAGCTGAAGTCGATGTTACTACAACCGATAACCAGATGGAATGGTGGGAAAGAGATGGTGGAGTAAGATTTCTGAAAGAAATTGGACTTAGGTGTGACCAGTACGTTTTGGATTTTGGTTGCAGAGTAGGCCATTATACGATTCCGGCGGCCAAAGTAGTTGGAAATAAAGGAATCGTCTATGCCGTGGACAAAGAATCGGAAGCCTTAAATAAATTGGGCCGCAAAGTAACCGCTCTTAACTTGACTAACATAAGGGTAACTAAAACTTCGGCCCAAACGAAGCTGTCTTTGGAAAGCAGGGTGATCGATGTAGTTTTGCTTTATGATGTTCTGCACTATTTTGGAAAGAACGAAAGAACGAAGCTCTATCGTGAGGCTTTTCGAGTCCTGAAGCAAGGTGGTCTGCTTTCAGTTTATCCTAAGCACAGTTCGGAAGACAATCCTATGATGGAATTGCAGCACATTCGGTCGGCCGATGTTAGGCGGGAAATCCTAAGCTCAGGTTTCCAATTCGAACGGCGATACTGCGGAATCATAAGTCACGATGATGGACTGAATAAAGGCTGCGTGCTGAATTTCAGAAAGTGTGCAGGTGCCATATGAAAATAACAATTCTTTATGATAACAATGCACATCCAGGATTTAAATCAGGATGGGGCTTTTCGTGCTTGGTGGAGAGTAGCCAACGAATTCTTTTTGATACTGGAGACGATGGCCAAAAGCTCATATATAACTTCGAAAAAGCGTACATAGATCCTAAGAGTGTGAATAAAGTAGTGCTCTCGCACAACCACTGGGATCACGTAGATGGACTGGAGGGTTTCCGGAGATTTAACTCCAAAGCTGAGATCTTACATCCAAACGCTTTTTCGGAACCGACAGAAATCTCACCAGGCATCTATTCTACTGGGGCACTCGGGGGGTTTCCCAAAGAGCAATCCCTGGTGGCGAAAACAGGAAAAGGAAATATTATTGTCACTGGCTGTGCACATCCCGGTCTGGAGAGAATTCTTCAAACAGCCAGAAGGCTTGGTCGAATTTATGGTGTACTCGGCGGCTTTCATGGTTTCTCAAAATTCGGTGAGCTGGAAGGAATTCAATTAATCGCTCCCTGCCACTGCACGGTGCATACCGAGCAAATAGTGCAAATATATCCCAACCAGTACCGGCAGATACGGGCCGGCAGTGTGATCGAAGTATAAAGGAGTGTAACGATGCATCTCTCGTATCAGATGATCCATATAAACCAGAATTCGAAGAGGGAGTTCAATGAACATCACAAGGCGCAATTTGGTTTTCAGAGGCTTGGTGACAATCAGTTGCGGAGCCCTCTACAAAGCAAGTGACACCACAGTGGGAGCAGAAACCGTGAATGAGAAGGAGAATAAAACGTTTTTCAAATTATATCCCGTGGGTGAAGTAAAGATGCAACGTGGAACCATAACGCTGCAGATTTTTAACAGATACCGCGATGCACTCAAAGGATTGGACGACTTTTCGCACGTGTTTGTGCTTTACTGGTTTGACAGAAACGACATACCCGAAAAACGGAACATTCTCCAGGTACACCCACGTGGCAATAAGAAGAATCCGCTGACGGGTGTTTTTGCATGCCGTGCCCCGGTAAGGCCTAATCTAATTGCCCTGAGTCTATGCAAGCTTCTTTCAATCAAGAACGAAATAATCACCGTTGACAAGATCGATGCCCTTGATGGCAGCCCAATCCTCGACATCAAGCCGTACATCCCTACCATAGACGGTGAACCTAAAGGCGTTCAGGTGCCGGGCTGGCTGAAAGATTAGAAAGCCACTCTGTTTGACTCTTGTCTCATTCCATTTTTCTACGCGTGCTATGACTTGAACAGAGAGGTTGAAATAGATTGAAGAGTGCCGAGGCATCGAGCTAATTATGCATTATTACTACTCGGATTTAAGGGATAAATACGACAAGTTAGTCTTTTCAGTTTCAAGAAATCAAGCAGGTAGCGTCATGGGACTTCACAGACAAGAGATAAGAGCAATGATATGGAAACTGTTATTGATTGGCTATTGGGAAGAAAGCTTGTAGAACACAAGGAGGGCCAAGGGCTCAGTTTGGCCATCCAAACAGTAGAGGGATTTGTGGGAAGAACGTTTACGTGCCCGGAAACAACGCCGAAGACTTCGGGCATTCATAGAGAAGAGATCCTGAAGCTAATTCAAGAAGACCTACCAGGTTTTTATAACTACACTACCAGGATTAAAAGATAAGTTAACAGAAAAGGAATTCCACAGGCACAAATAGAAATAGTTGGAAACATTGCAATATCGAAGCGATACAATCCGCTGGACAGGACATTCCACATTGCGACCGAACCACCAAACTCCCTCATTACCAAGAAGGATTAGATTGAATATTGATTTGATGACTGTGTCTCTGCCCACCGAATGGGAAAATCACTTGGATTATGACTATTGAAATCGATGACGACAAAAATACAGAATACGTATATGGCCCGGTTCCCTCAAGGAGGCTGGGACGTTCGCTCGGGGTTGATCTGGTACCGTTCAAGACGTGCACCTATGATTGCATATACTGCCAGTTGGGAAAAACGACCCACAAGACAACGCAACGCAAGGAGTGGGTCCCGTCTGATACGGTCATTGACCAAGTCAAAGGAAAGCTTGAATCCAAACCCGATTATATAACGGTGTCCGGATCAGGAGAACCAACACTTCATTCAAAGATCGGAGAAGTAATCTCTAGGAGTCTGTCCGAGTAATAGTTGAATACGGTTCAGATAATGATACAATGCA
>CAZLIO010000161.1:0-5799 GCA_964559025.1 uncultured Pirellulales bacterium
GCTGCGCTCAAGGGTAAACTCCGCGAAGGATCTCCAGCAAAGAAGCAAAAAACCGAGATTCTTCACTGCGCTGCGCTCCGTTCAGAATGACAAAATGGTCTTTTCATATACTTTCTTACAAACGCCACGGACTGCGCATCGGCCGGGCCAACATGCGGTTGGCTTCATTATCACCGATGAACCGTTCAGCGGCCGGGTCCCACCTGAGCTTGCGCTTCAGCCGGTTTGCAATTTCCGGAATCAGACCGAGATAGGAAGCCTTGTGGCCTGCCTCTACCGGAGATACCGGGTCTTCGCGGGTTCGCACACAATTTAGAAAATCGCCATGATGACTTGTAGATTTATGAAGATTAGTCTCGTTTGGCTTGATTTTCACATCTAACAGTGAGACCGGCTCAGCCCAAATTCCTCCGCGGTTGACATGGACCCATCCCTTATCGCCCTCAAACCGGCAGCCCTGCTTATTCGGGTTACCGGTGTCTGTATAAGACATTCGCAGGCCGCTCGTGTAGCTAAACTCCGCTTGCCAATCGTTGATATTGTCGGTCAGGCCGTCGTTGCGATAGCTGCCTTTGCAAATGACCTCGAACGGTTCACTGCCGAGTGCCGGACAGCCCCAGTTCGCAATGTCCAGATGATGAACGCCCCAGTTGACGATAAAGCCGGCGCAGTAATCCCAGATAAGGTACCAGTCCGGCCAGGCCAGTCTGCCTCCGTTGTAATGTTTCATAGGGGCAGGACCGACGTACATATCGTAGTCGAGCCCCGGTGGAATCGGTTCTTCCGTGGTGGGTTTGCGATATGTCCGCTTGTACTCAGGTCCAGGCGCAGCGACTTTGACTGTGTGGAGCTTGCCAAGATATGCGTTTCGTGCAAGCTCGCAGGCGAACCGGAACTTTTGGTCTGACCTCTGCTGAGTGCCGGTCTGGAACACCCGGCTATACCTTCGTACTGCATCACGGATAGCCTGGCCCTCGATGACTGCCACCCCTAATGGTTTTTCGCAATACATATCTTTGCCGGCCTGTGCGGCCGCTACGGCCATCAACGCGTGCCAATGGTCCGGGGGAGCAATCATCACGGCATCAATATCCTTGCGAGCGAGGAGGTCACGAAAGTCGTTATAGATGGCGCATCCCTTGTCCCCGTATTGCCGGTCAACAATATCCTTGCCTTTTTGGCGGCGCTCGGCGCGAACATCGCAAACAGCAACGACCCGCACATCCTCATGCCCCATAAATGCACGCATATTCGAGGTACCCTGACCACCCATACCGATACAGCCCATCACAATGCGGTTGCTCGCGGGAACGCTATTGGCTTTACCTAAAGCCAAGGAAGGCACAACATATGGAAATGCTATCGCGCCGGCAGCGATTCCTGTTGCCTTCTTAAGGAGCCGACGTCGATTAAAATATCCTTTTTCTGACATCATTAAAGTCTCCTCGAAATTAGTACCGCTGTGGTCAAGTGAGCAAAAGACCCACACGGATTCAGAGGCACCGAACACAGAGGACAGAACTGACTTCTGAATTCTGTTTATGCAAAGCCTTTCAGATTCTGTATCTATATTTTTTTATTTCTTTATGCTTTCTTGAATGCTATCCATTTCTGCTTGCTCTTTGTACTGGCCAAAACGGTCTCAATGAACAGCATACCCCGCAGACCATCGTCAACGTCCGGGAAGTCCAGTGCCAACGGGTCCGGTTTTGTCCTGGTTATTCTTGCCCGCACAGTTTCGGCAAAGTTGCAATAATTATTGGCGAAGGCCTCGAAGAAAGCTTCAGGATGACCGGATGGCAATCGTGTAGCACGACCCGCTGCAGGGCTTTTCGCTCCGACATAATCATTTCCACGGCACCAAACCTGTACCGGCCCGTTCGGCACCCTTACGTACAGGTAGTTGGGATGCTCCTGATGCCATTCCAGGCTTTTTTCTTCGCCATAAATCCAGATAGCCAGATTGTTCTCTTCGCCGATTGAAATCTGGCTGGCGTGAAGGACACCCCTGGCACCGTTATTGAAACGCAGCAGCACGTTACCGTCGTCATCCAGCCGGCGACCCTTGACAAAAATCGTCAGGTCAGCACATACCTGGGTAATCTTCAGCCCCGAGATGTATTCGCAAAGGTTTTCGCAATGTGTTCCAATGTCGCCCATACACCCGGCGCCGCCGCTTTGCTTGGGGTCGGTCCGCCAGGCCGCCTGCATCTGGCCTGTCCTCTCCAACGGGGTCGATAACCAGCCCTGCGGATACTGCACCACTATCTTGCGAATCTTACCTAATTCGCCTTTTCGCACCATGTCCCGGGCCAATTTGACCATTGGGTAACCGGTGTAATTGTGCATCAGGCCGAACACCCTGCGGGACTTCTTAACGAGTTTTTGCAGCTCCTTTGCCTCTTTGGCGTTGAGCGTCATTGGTTTCTCACACATCACGTGGAAGCCCGCATTGAGAAAGTCTCTGGCGATAGGAAAATGCCAGTTGTTCGGCGTGGTTATCGAGACAAAATCAATTCTTTCACCTTCCGGCAGCTTAAGCTCACCGGCGATCATTTGCTCGTAAGTGCCATATACCCGCTTGTGGTCGAGCAAAAGCTCGCGTCCCATTTGTTTAGACTTATGCGGTTTGATATCAAACGCACCGGCCACCAGCTCAATACCACCGTCCAAACGAGAGGCCTTGCGGTGCACATCACCTATAAACGCTCCAGGCCCGCCACCAACCATACCCATCTTTAATTTTCGATCGAGTTTCATATTTGCTCCTTTCAATACAATATCGAAATGACATTCCTTGTTTTGAGATACTGTTCTAACCGTTTATAAAATGATTTTGTTCAAAAAGTACTGCCTCCAGCAAAAACATCTTTCCAAGATTATAGAGCTTCAGGCCGACAAAGCAACCCGAAAAGACGTCCTTTTTACCTAAAGCAATTTAGAGCAACAAGAGGAATAAATATAACCCAAACCTCCCTATTCCGCAAGTCCTCGGACAAAAAAGAAATAGAAATCAAAACAAAATTACCACGCCTCCCTGCTGAGAAAATCGGTCAGTTCGAGAATATAGCAAAGTTAGGGTTGACAATAATTAAACGTAAGTTATAAAACTCTTAACGAACAATCGGTAAATTCCAAATGCAGACGGATATGATAACTGGAGAAAAAAATGAAAACCGATATTAGCCCGGTATCTGTTGATTTGTACTTTATTCCGGTAGAGACAAGGGTCCCACTAAAGTTTGGCCCTGAAACATTAACTTCTGTTATATGTGCGCGTGCCTGTGTAACGGTGACAAACAGCCGGGGACAAACAGCACAGGGATGGGGTGAAACTCCGCTGAGCGTCCAGTGGGCCTGGCCCAGCAGTCTGGGATATCAGGAAAGATGCGATGCGATGCAGCTTTTCTGCTCCGCCCCAGGCGGACTTGCCGAGGCCTGGGCACAATTCGACCGGCAGGGTCACCCGATTGAATTAGGAAGCGATTTTATAAAATCGATACTGCCAGGTCTTCTGGAGCAGCTCAATAACCAACGGGGCCAGCAGGCTGAGCCGATGCCCCATCTGGCGGCTTTGGTCTGTTGTTCGGCCTTTGATGTTGCCCTACACGATGCCTATGGTCAGCTTCTTGGCCGGGATGTGTACTCGACTTATAACGCCGAATTTATGAATACCGATTTGTCTGCTTTCCTTAAACCGGCTGAGGGAGTCGATTTCTCGTTTGCGGGCAAATATCCTGCTGATTTTTTTTCTCATCCTCCGGCGAAGACTATGCCCGCCTGGCATCTGGTAGGTGGTAAGGATTTGCTTGACGCCTCCGAACTAACGGGCGCAGAACCGGACGACGGCTATCCGGTTTTATTGCCGGACTGGATAAAACGCGATGGACTGACGTGCCTGAAAGTGAAACTGCGAGGCAATGATCCTTCGTGGGATTACGAACGTTTAATCAAGGTCGGCAAAATAGCAATCGAAAATAATGTTCCGTGGCTGACCAGTGATTTTAACTGCACGGTTACGGAACCTGCCTACGTGAATGACATTCTGGACAGGCTAATAATAGAGCATCCTCGAATCTACCAGCAGATTCTCTACGTGGAGCAGCCGTTTCCATACGACCTTGAAGAAAACCAGATTGACGTTCACAGTGTATCGGCGCGCAAACCTTTGTTTATGGACGAAAGCGCCCACGACTGGAAACTAATTAGGCTCGGCCGGGCTTTGGGCTGGACTGGAGTTGCATTGAAAACCTGCAAAACCCAAACCGGTGCATTGTTGAGTCTGTGCTGGGCCAAGGCACACGGAATGACACTGATGGTGCAGGACTTGACTAATCCGATGTTGGCACAGATTCCTCACGTTCTTTTGGCCGCGTACGCGGGAACGATTATGGGTGTCGAGACAAATTCGATGCAGTTTTACCCGGCTGCTTCGGTGCCGGAGGAGATGGTACACCCGGGGCTTTATAAACGGCGCAACGGCCAGGTTGACTTATCGACATTAAGCGGGCCGGGCTTTGGGTACAGGCTGGGTGAAATTAAAAGGGATTTGCCCGAATTAGCAGCAAGTTTTGAAAAGTAAAGTTTGAACTGTTTTTATCTTCAATTAGGGAGTAACTGAAAATGGCAAAATTAAGTGCATTCGCGGATGAAGTAACCGAAAACTTTTTAGAGCAGGTCAAGTATCTTGCCGGCGAACACGTCGGTTATATCGAGCCTCGCTTTATTGACAAGAAAAATATAATGGACCTCACAAAAGATGAGCTGAATGAAGCGAAAAAGATGATACAGGACCACGGCCTGAAGGTAAGCGCTATCGGCTCACCAATAGGCAAGGTAAAACTTGACGAACCTTTCGGGCCGCATCTGGACAAGTTCAAACACGCGGTCGACCTGGCCATGTTCTTTGAAACCCCGTTTATACGAATGTTCAGCTACTATGCTCCGGAAGGTCAGAATATCGATGACTATCGCGACCAGGTTATGGAGCGGATGGCCGCTAAGATTGAAGTACTTAAAGATGTTGACGTTACGATGGTCCATGAAAATGAAGCTAAAATATATGGCCATACCGCCGAACAGTGTGTTGAGATTGTCAAGACAATCGATTCGCCGAAACTCCGGCTGGTCTATGACCCTGCTAATTTCGTCTGGGGAGAAAAGATACTCGATAATGTCGAAAGCTGCTGGCCTATTATGAAACCCTATGTTGTCCACATTCATATCAAAGACTGGAAGCTCGGTGCGAAAGACGTGGGCAGCATACCGGGCGAGGGAGATGGTCAAATCAAAGAGCTGCTTGCCGAGCTTGCGGCGATTGACTACGATGGCTGTCTTACGATGGAGCCGCACCTGCAAACAGGCGGTCAGTTTGGCGGCTCGACAGGGCCTGAGCTTTTTTCAAGGGCCATCGTTGCGGTCAGAGAGCTTGCAGCCGAGGTCGGCTTGGCTTGTGATTAACTCTGTAAAGGCCTTGCTGTAAAATGGAGATTAGGCATGCTTTGAAAAGGGAAAATCGGTTGTTTGATTTTTTCTTTTCAAACAGTAATTAATAATTAAGCAAGAGACATAGTTGATTACTACAGGACATCAATAAACGGATTTCCTATAATAATATATGCCTTATCTCCATTTTACAGAGCTTGTTAATTTTATAGAGAAAGGAAAATGCAAATGAAAACCTGGAATTTTGGAATAGTCGGTGCCGGATTAATCGCTGATTTTCACGCAAAAGCCATAGGCGATATTCCCAATGCCAAACTAATCGGCTGTTGCGACAAGATACCGGAGAGAGCCAAA
>CAZLIO010000161.1:5809-7300 GCA_964559025.1 uncultured Pirellulales bacterium
CTTGCGGATAAATTCAACGTTCGGGCCTTCGACGATTATGAGGATATGCTCAAGAGCGACCAGATAGATATTGTTACTATCGCCACACCGAGCGGATTCCATATGGAGCCGACCGTTGCCGCGGCCGAGGCGGGCAAACACGTATTATGCGAAAAGCCCCTGGATATTACATTGGAGCGAATCGACGCTATGACCGAGGCCCACGAAAAGTGCGGTACTCGTTTGGGCGGCATATTTCCATACCGATTTAATGATATGATGACACCTCTTAGGGAAGCGATAAACTCCGGACGTTTTGGCGTGATTACCTACGCCGGCATATATGTCCCCTGGTGGCGCACCGATGAATATTACAAGGACTCCTGGCACGGCACGTGGAAACTTGACGGCGGCGGAGCGCTGATGAACCAGTCCATCCACATGGTGGATATGCTGTGCGATGTAATGCCGCCAATCGAATCTCTGCAGGCATTCACGGCGAAACTGGGGCATCCCCAGATTGAAACAGAAGATACCGCGGTCACTGTGCTGCGTTACACTACCGGAGCACTGGGAGTTATCTACGGCACAACGGCCTCGTATCCGGGACAATTCAGGCGATTCGAAATTACCGGCACAAAAGGCACTGTCATAAATGTGGAAAACAGTATTACCCTCTGGCAGTTCGCCGACGAAAAGCCGGAAGATGAGCAAATCCGAAAGAAATTCGGTGAAATCGAAGGCGGCGGCGGTGTAGCCGACCCGGCCGCCATCTCATATCAGAACCATACGCGTAATTTCCAGGCATTTATTGAGGCGCTGGAAAGCGGCGGTGACTTCTGGATAAGCGGCCCCGAAGCCCGCAAGGCGGTGGAAGTGATTCTGGCAATATATAAATCCGCCAAAGAGCAAAAGCCTGTCAAACTCGGTTAATCCACTAAAGACAGACTCACTGGGTGTCAGCGCTCTGTCGCTGAAGCTTTAGAGCGTAGGCGACCTCAAGCGAGTCCCAAAAACTTGGGACGAGCTTGGGGATGGTTTCGAGCCGCGGAATATAGCTCACGAAATAGCTGCCAGTACTCCTCTGACGTAACCGACCGACTCGGCCAATCCTGCCAGCGGGTCGTCGGCGTCCTTTTCGTATTCGAACGAGACGATACCCGAATACTTTATCTCTACCAGCATCTTTAAGAACTTCGGGATGTCAATCACACCTCGTCCAATTTCAATGTTCTTACCGTTTGCGGTTGCCTCTGTAACATCCTTCATGTGTACATCCAGCAGCCGGTCTGCGTACTTCTTGACCGATGCTATTGGGTCAGAACCTATTCGTAACGTATGCCCGATATCGTTGCAAAGCCCAATCCGTTTATCCAAATCTTTGATTCTTTCATAGGCACTGGCCGGTGTCGGGTAAATGTTATCCCCCGGCCCGTGATTGTGAATGGCAACCTTAATATCATATTGTTTAACTTTTTTATTTACCAGCGGCAGCATCTCGGGCGCCGGGAC
>CAZLIO010000162.1:0-7288 GCA_964559025.1 uncultured Pirellulales bacterium
AAATACAAATATTTTTAACAATTTTCGGTGTGTAATCGGATTAAGTAGACGGTGATAAAGAAATGTATCAATCATGTAATGATTTTTGGAATAAAAAAGGGCTGACATTGTTTCAAACTGCCAGCCCCTTTCGTTTCCTTTTCCACTGAGCAACCGCTATGGGTACACAGCCCGGCTGTAAATCCGAACATCATCAATTAAGCCGGAGCAATTGTGGATCTGAAAGCCAGTCGTGCTTAAGGTCCTCTGGCTTGGATGGTGATTGATTTGGCATTATCAACCGGCCTGCGTGTTTCGGAGATGGTTATACTGAAGATTAAGGACATAGATCTAAAACGAGGTGTCCTATCAGTTATCCGGTTAAAACGAAAAAAGAAAGCTAAAGAGACTCTGGCCTTCAGCAAGGAGCTTGTTTGGCATATTAGGCAATTTATCGAGTGGAAGAAAATCAGCGAACAGGCAACCACACCGTCATCTCGGAGTGGCCGCGGTTACCCCAGGTGTAATAGGGTATAAAGGTGACATCAATAAATTGCGGTGTCTTGCTGGAGATATTGCGGTAGAGTGTCCCATCCCATTTGTCAGCTGGTAAACGTAGGGCCTGACCCTTCAAGACGCTGATCCCTCCCAGCAGGTCGGGGACGAACCGAGCGTTGAATTTTGTGGTGGGGGTAAGGGCAATCTCAGTGATATCCACATCATCCGGCAGGTCTACGGATTCCAAACAGTACACCAGCGGACCACGTTTGACCGCCACCTGATTACGCGTCTCTTCTACCAGAGGATGTGCCTCCAATAATTGGGTGGTCATGGGCAACGTGAGTTCAATACGGTCGTCCTTTGTCCATGTCCTTTTTACCTCATAGTACTGTTCGGCCTGGGGGTCACGATCCAGGGACACCCCATTTATACGAACGTTGGCCTTGCGGCTCCAGCCAGGAATGCGCAGGAACACGGACAGCGCCGCAGGGGGGACCTCGGCAAAGGTGAAGCGGATCGTACCTTCCCAGGGGTAATCGGTCTCCTGGATTAACTTGAGCCGCGATCCATCCGGTAAACTCGTGTCGAGTATATTGCTTCCGTAGAGATTCACCCATACGCCACTGTCCGTCAGGCTATAGGCATAACCAGCCACCTCGGCAATCGTGCGCACGATATTCGGTGGGCAGCAGAAGCAACTGATGTAGGACTCGCGGTGATGCGACCAACGCAACTCAAAGGGCAGGTCATCGACCTGGCGCAGCGTGTTGCGGTAAAAGAACCGTTTGCCATCCAGGCTAATCGTGGCCAGCACACCGTTGTAGAGGATCTGTTCGAGCATATCTGCATACCGGGCCTGGGCAGTGATACATAGCATACGCCAGTTCCACAAAGCGAAACCTATCGTGGCGCAGGATTCATTATAAGCCGTGACATTGGGGAGTTGGTAGGCCCGGCCGTAGGCTTGGTGCACGAGTTGGATGGCCGAGTGTGCCTTGGACCCGTCCGGGGATGCGCCATCGTACAAGGCGCCGGTGGCACCTGTGATATAGGTCTTACGCAAGGCCGCATCTTGCCAGAGTGTTGTCAGGGTTTCGAGAAGGTTAGGGTCTCCGGTCTCGGCAAACACATCCGCCACTCCCGCATAAAGGTAATTCGCACGCACAGCATGACCCACGACCTGAGTCTGTTCACGAAAGGGCAGGCGATCCTGGTTCTGATCTGTACCCTGTGTTACCTGGTCGCGAATGTCGATTAGGCCTTTGGCTAGTTCCAAATATCGGGGATCATGGAGCGTGCGGTACATCTCTACTATCCCCATATAGTGAGAGGGGCAGATGGCATTGTTGGCCAGGATTTTAGGGGAACGTTTGTACAGACCATAGAGGTAATCCGCGGCCCTCTGGGCAATCCGCAGTAGCGTTGTCTTACCGGTGGCGCGGTGGTGGATACAGGCGCAAGTCATCAGATGACCCATGTTGTAGGTCTCGAAGTCAAGCCGATTGCGGAACTCGTCGGCCTGGGAAGCGCCCTGACGCTGGGCAATGACCACGGGTGAGTGAATATATCCGTCCTTACGCTGGGTCTTGCTGATGACTTCGATGATCTTGTCCATCTGCCGGTCGAGTGACTCATCGCGCGTGATACCATAGACAAAAGCCGCGGCCTCCAGCCACTTGTAGAAGTCGCCGTCGAGCCATTTGGGGCCCCGATGGCGTCCGGCCTTTAGATCCGCAGCGATGAGGAGGTTGTCGTACGCGTGGCTGATCTGAGGATCGCGCAAGAGTTGCCACATATTGGGGATCATGGACTTATGACAGACCGTAAAACGCTTGGCCCAGAAGCCGCGGGTCCACTGTACGTCGTTGACGTTCGTGCACCGCAGTACAACATGCGGACTGTTCCATGTGTTGGTCAGGGCCTTTTCTCCGCTATGGACAATATCACTGGTAAGACACAGTAAGAGAGCCAGGGCATACCTGAATTTAATTTTGTTCATGGTTCGACTTTCTGTTATATGCTTATGCCAACCAGTTGATATACGCTTCCAGGTTGGTGTAACCATCGGCTGCAACATTGTTCCTATCAGCAGCATTATTGGGGTTAAGACCCTTCATAATTTCCCAATCGTCGGGCATACCGTCATGGTCGGTGTCGGTGGGGGCTGTTGTGCTATTCAGTTCCGGCCAGCCGCCAACGTCTTTCTGTGAATCAATAATACCGCATTTTTTTGATTTATCGGGCAAGGATTGTTTTTGTTTGTATGTTGGCCCTTCATAAGTTGCAGTGCCATTACGGGTTTCGTCAACAATGCGTGCATCTACCGCATCGCGTTTGGGCAATGTGGCGCCTACATTATCAAGAACAGATTCATAGGCTTCTTCCGCAGTTTGCTGCTTAATGGGCATAGATGGCCACGGTTCAGCAAGTTTAAATACTGATTTTGAGGCTTGTACGCCACCGTTCCAGTTATCGGCTGTAACTGAGGCATTGCCCTCAACAACATTATCGGCAATATACCATTTGCCATAATCAGCGGCTCCATCGCGCGTTGAAGGACTAGCAATGCGGTGCGACACCTCACCTGGTTTAGTTGCAGGTCCTGGTTTATAATAATTGGCCACCATATTAATATTGGAGAAATTAAATCTCGGATTACCTTTTTGCTGTTTTTCACCCCCGTAGCAACTTTGATAACCCCAGTTGTATAGTACATTATTTCTATAATCGGTATTTCCGCAACCCGAAGCGAAACGGGGATTGCGGCTGGTGTGATGTACCAGCAGGTTATGATGGTAGGTACTATTGTTTGCTCCCCAAATACCTCCAAACCCATGGGGGCCTTTACCGTGGTTGGATTTATACATGCTTTCCGCAACCAGGCACCATTGAACAGTTATGCTATCGCAATGGTAAATAGACATTGTCTCATCAACACTCCAACTTGCCGACACATGGTCAATGATAATGTTCTTATTATACCTGCTTGATATGGCATCTGCAGCATCACCCGACTCATCTCCCAATCTTACTCTTATATACCGAATGATTACCTCGTCGGCACGAATCATTAATGGGTATCTTTTAATACAAATTCCATCTCCTGGAGCAGTTTGTCCGGCTATGGTAATATAAGGATTGGAAATATCCAAACTACTCTTAAGGTCTATCGTACCCGAGATCCTGAACACTACTGTCCGTGGTCCTTCTGCCTCAACAGCAGCACGAAGACTGCCTTCACCGGAATCATTAAGGTTTGTCACTTCGTATACCTTGCCGCCCTTTCCTCCAACAGTATATTTTCCATATCCTTCAGCGGTGGGGAATGCAAGCTGTTTCTGGGCGAAACTGGTTGCAGAGCAGAAACAGAAAATTATCAGTAATACTGTTTTACAATAATATTTATACATAATAAAATCCTCCAATAGATTGTTTTCATGTTCTTTTAATATGATTCAAAGTACTCAAGTTTTTTTCTGGTTCTCTGTATCTTTTATGGCTCCGTGTTGAAGAATCTGTCGATGCGAAAACATAGTTTCATTACTAAAAGTCAGATGATCGGCTGAGAGAAATTGCTATTCAATCTCGACAACCACCCGCTGATATCTCGTTAATGGCGGTGTGCCGGTATCCGTCACCTCGCAGATAATATGGATGGTTTTCCTTTTGCCTGCATTGCCGGGCATCGTGAACGAGGCATCCTGTTTCCCTGCATCCCGGATTTCAATGGATCCGTCGTAGGTCCCCGCTTCCCGGTATTGCCACCAACGATACTCTAACTCATCCCCGTCAGGATCACTCGTCCCCCGCGCGCTCAGTTTCACCGCCGCTCCAGGCTGGACTTTCAGGTCTACCGCATGTCCCAGCACAACCACCGGCGGATGATTTGCCTCTTCATACGATTTCACGCACCAGTCGGCCCGCGATGCAAAATCGTTTTGAAACGCCTCCATCCAGCGCCAGATGGGTTTGAGATATGCTGTAAGCTCAGCGTCATTTTTAATTTTCTTTTTTATTCGGTTACGCCCCCAAGCATTACTTGTATACCATCTCCCCTCGGGATACGTGTAGCCCTCCTCGAGAACAGGATCAAGCCAGGTGTTATCGCGGACTTTAACATAGCGACCACCCCAACCACCCCAGTCGGGATTGTCCAGATTTCGAAATCCGACCGGGATTTCATGCATATACGAAGGTGAGTCGCCCTCAGACCTGAAATCCCCATTATCAAATCCCGACTTTTCCCCCTTCTTAAATGACTTGTACAACGCACACAGGGGACCGTGGTTCTTTTTAATGTTTTCATTCATCCACGATCCGACTAAGAACTTCTTTTGCTCTGCGGGTAAAATATCTTTCCAGAAGTACGCGAAGGCTACGAATTGATCAGAGATAATAGTCAGAATGTTATACTTTCCCCATTTGGGCTTAATGTATTCCTGATACGTTTTATCCTGCTCCCAGATAAAGAAAAAGCGACACTTTTTCGCAACGTACTCCATCTTATCCGGGTGGTCTTCTTCGATGGTTTTCAGGGCACGGGCGATAGTGTTCATACCGCCCCAGGCCTGTAGCCAGATGGGACGGTCGTCTGTTTCGTCCAGGAGAACCTTGACAATGTGTTCCGATCCGGGAGTGACCTTTTTCATTTCACCCTCCGTGTCCACGTTTCCGAGGAACGTGATCGACTTAAGGTACTCCGGTGTAGGATAGCGACTGTCATGTTTAAGCAGATTGGGATGGATTTCCGTGTAGGCATCCAGGTATTTCACATACCAGTCATCCCCGGCCCATCTGTGATCATGCGCGTGGTATTGTGAACTCGTTGAGATAATACCCTCGATATCAAAATCATTGGCATAGAGCAGGCACCGGACGAAGGAACACTCGTCGTCAATCTCTGCATCGCTTGTGACGATAACACGAGGCTTCCCCGCCGCCGCAAAACTCGAACATACCCCAAGCGCCATCACCGCCAACACCAGCTTCTTGTTCATGGATTCACCTCGTATTTTAGTATTTAGTATTAGGGGAAATTGGACTCTTGCACCGATGCATGCGAGTTGCGAAGTCGCCGAGGAATTTCTCACGCCACCGACTGACTGTCTTGGCACCGAGGTGTTCTCCTTCCGCCACATCCTCTGATGGATCGTCTGTCCACCAGTCGGGCAGCTGCGAGGACGGATGCTGTGCGACGTCCGGCGGCGGAACAAAGGACGTAATCCCACCTGTCTTCCCATCGAGTGCGGCGACGTTTCCGCGGATCGTGAAATTGTATGTCTTCGCGGCTTTCGGGCAGAAGCGGAACCGCATCGTGCCGTCGCCGGGCGTGTGACCGATGAGCGACTGGTTCTCTACGACGAGCCGGGACTCCGGCTTCTCCGGTCCGCCGTCGACGAGCGGGAGCACAAGCTCGAGGATACTGAAAACCTCGATACGATCGTCCTTCGTAGTGAGCCGGTCGAAGCGGGCATAGGGACGCTTCCACGCCCGCACAAATTGCCCACCCCAGCTGGGCTTTGATGGATATTCGGGTGTGCCGTGTAGCAACCAGCCCACTGATGGCGTGTCGCCCATCTTGATAGTGCCGCCGAGCTGCGTGGCAAAAAATGCCCCGAGGGCTCCTTTGCCGGCGATGTGTTGGGTCACGAATTCTTTGTTGCCCCATTGGCCTTTCTGATTGCCACCAGTGAACCAGCCGCGATACGTCGCGTTGGACTCGATTATCCATAGCTCGGGATAGTGGTCGGCGATGTACTGGTAGGCATCAGGACTCCACTTCTTGTTCGGCCCGCCGATCCAGTACACTCGCAACTTGGGCAGAATGTCCGGCGCGTCGTGCAGCGCCTGCGCCAGATCATCGATACCGCCCCAGACCAGAACATACAATGGACGTGGATCATCGCGCCGCGCACACTTTACGAGCCATTCCGACCCTTCGGTCGATTGCCGCACGCCGCAGTATGGAGCCATTTCGGTCTCGCCTTGCTTGGTGATCGCATGCAACGCGCCGGGCGTCGGGTACCTGTCGGAATACGTTCTCAGGTTGGCGTAATCTTTCGCGTAACAGTCGATGACTTTCAAAATGTCCTCTTTCCGACCGGGACCATAGGGCGAAGAGACGAGCCCCTCGATCTCGAAGCAATCAGCATAGACGAGGAAATGCACCATTGACTGAAAATCATCTGGGTCAGTTCCCCCAATGTCTGTCGATACGAAGACTCGGTTGCGCTGGCCGGCAAGAGCGCCGCTATGGGAGACCGACTTTCTGGGTTTGTTCAACTTCGGTGTTTCAGCGAGAGCACATGTCGCTGCCAGACAGCTCAATGCCAGAATGGCAAGTTTGATTGTTTTCCAGGTTGTCATGTTAGTCTTCCCATTTTTTAACTTTGCTGAGTCACGTTGCCACGGTGGGCTTGATACATGTTCGGACGATGTCGTTCCTTCATCAACATCCGGAACCGCAATTCTAAATTCAAACGGATCTACCTAACTACCCGATGCACTCTATAATTGACAATATATACGCATGTGGTTTAGAATACAATTTCGTTTTGCGTCTATTTTTTTACATTTGACGAACACTTTGCTCAATCAGGGCTTTAATCACTGTTTGCACCTTTTGTACTCAAACCTACTGCGTAACAAATAACAAAATCAACTTCATTGCTGTGTTTAGTAACTATAAGTGGATGTGGCATAGCCTACTTTGTATTTCCTGGGTTTCCAATCACTAAAATGTTTTAGAATTCTTCTAAATGTCACTTCTTTCAGGAGCTGGAAAACACCCTGATTTCCAGGTGACATC